>NZ_LUKH01000027.1:0-39149 GCF_001593695.1 Leisingera sp. F5
CGGACGCCACTGGCATAACCCGTGGTATCAACCGGTCGGTTACTCCTCAATGATCGAGCGCGAGTGCTTGTCGTGTCTGCGCAGAGCAGTCTGCCTGCGGGCTGTTTTGCGCTTCCGGTCAATGATTTCCCGGTTTGGCAAGGAATGTGATATACTTGCTGCAGGCAGGCCGCGGGCGGCGGCTGCCGTGTGTGTTCACCAGTTATCAGATGCAAAGGAGGATGGTCGTGAGACATCTTCTTTCAATGTCAGCAGCTGCTGCGGCCGGGCTGTGCGCCGTGGGGCAGCCAGCTTCAGCGGAACTGAAATACTCCAACAACTCCGGCGGCTCCGTCGAAATCTACGGTCATTTGAACCCCGCCATCATTTCTGTCGACGACGGCCAGCAGACCGAGACAAATGTGCTGGACAATGATCTGTCCCGCTCCAGGGTCGGGCTGCGGCTGATGCAGCCGTTTGGCAGCAATACCTTCGGGTTCCGGTTTGAAACCGGGCTTGGCTTTCCGAATTCAACCGAAGTCAACCAGTTCGGATCGAACTACAGCGGCTGGACGCGGGCCGACCTGCGCCACGTGGATTTCTGGCTGGAAGGGAGCTGGGGCAAGTTTTCCGCAGGGCAGGGCAGCATGGTGGCCGACGGGGCGGCTGAGACGGACCTGTCCTATGTCGGGACCGCGCTTTACTCCTATACTGTGGATGCCAATGCCGGATTTCTGATCCGGGACACGGCCGGAGCCCTGAGCGGGCCTGCCTTGGTCAACGCTTATGACAATCTCGATGGGTCCCGCCGGGGCCGGATCCGCTATGACACACCAGACTTCAACGGCTTTTCTGCCGGGGTTGCCTGGGGGCAGAATGTTCTCTCTTCAGGTGACGATGCGGACTATTATGACATTGGCCTGTTCTACGGGCAGGACTACGGCTCAACTGCCTTCAGCGCCTCATTGGCGTATCAGGTGCGTGATAATGCCGGTGCCGAACGGTCCGATGTGCTGGGTGCAGCTTCGGTGCTTCTGGACAATGGCCTCAGCTTTACAGTTGCGGGCGGCACCCGGGACGATGACGCAGCGGGCGCCAGCGACCCAAGCTATTACTACGCCAAGATCGGCTATGAAAATGAGTGGTTCAACTGGGGTAAAACCGGTGTCGGCGTGCATTACTATGACGGCGAAGACTTCAATGTCACCGGGTCCAGCGCCAAAGGCTGGGGGATCGGTGCGGTTCAGAAAGTCGAGAACCTCAATACCGATATCTACCTGACCTATCAGGTGTATGAATATGAGGATGCGGCAGCGACTTATCAGGATCTGACCACTTGGGTTCTGGGGGCGCGTTGGAAATTCTGATCCAGCGAGGCGCAGCGCACTGAAATGCCCCGGTTGTCCGGGGTTTTTTGCCGGTCGCCGCGGCGCTGCCCTGTGCAAAAATGAATGCAGTATTGAGCGTATGCGCAGGGTTGCAGAAATTGCATGGCCACTCTGATCCTACCGATTGGGTGAAAGTGACCTTCTTCACCTAACGCATTGTCCGTAAGCGGTTTCTTGCAGGCAAAAAACCGCCGCAGGCAAAATACCGCCTGTTCATTTTTCCTGATCTCGGTGTGAATTTTCAACCCTGAAGGGACGGAAAAACGCGTGATAGCTCCTGGCTCAAGCAGCGGTCTCAGGGATGGAGAGACGTGCTGCTGACGGAACAGGAGACTAAAAGATAATGAGCATTAAATTTGCAGCGCGCGCAGGCGCGGCCTCTTTGGCAGCAGCGCTTGCAGCCCCGGCATTTGCGGGCCCGGCTTACACCAATGACACCGGCGGCAGCTTCCGCTGGTACGGGCAGTTCAACCCGTCGTTCCAGTCCTTTGACGACGGGCAGGAAGATTTTAACCGCCTGGTGGACAACGAGGCATCCAATTCGCGCATCGGTTTCGAATTGGAGCAGGCCTACGGTGAAAATACTCTGCGGTTCCGCTTTGAGACCGCTTTCGGGTTTCGCGGGTCTGACGGGGTCAGCCAGCTGACCACCGGCGACAATGTTAGCTGGGACCGCACCAATATCCGCCATGTTGATTTCCTGTTCGACACTGCCAGCTATGGCCGCTTTTCGGCGGGTCAGGGCTCGATGGCAACCGACGGCATCACTGGCGCGGATTTCTCGGGCACCGGCCTTGGCGCCTCCAACTCGGTTGCCGACTCCGCGGGCGGCTATGCCTTCCGCACCACCGCGGGTGCGCTCAGCGGTGTTGATATCGGCGATGCCTTCTCCGATCTGGACGGCGGCCGCCTGGGCCGGGTCCGCTATGACACGCCGGAACTTGCGGGCTTTACCCTGTCCGCCTCTTACGGCACTGACGTGCTGAAGGACGCAAACGACCGCGAAAGCTATGACGTGGCGGTGCGTTGGGCCAATGATGACGCGGCAGGTTTTGCCATCGACAGCGGCATCGGCGCCTCCTGGACAGAAGAAACCGGTAAAGCCGACCAGCGCGACATCTCAGGCTCCTTTGCGGTGCTGCACAAGGCAACCGGGGTTTCGCTGAACCTGGCTGCGGGCGAGCGCGACATTGCAGGCACCTACGCCTATGCCAAACTGGGCTACAAGGCGGATCTGATCCCGGCGGGCTCTACTGCGTTCTCGGTTGATTACTATGACGGCTCGGACATGGTCACCGCGGGTGACAGCGCCGAGTCCTGGGGCGTGGCCGCGGTCCAGAAGATCGACGCATACAATGTCGAAACCTATCTGGCTTACCGTGACTATTCCTATGCCGATACCAGTGCTGCCGCCTATCAGGATGCCAATGTGATCCTGGCCGGCGCCCGCTGGAAGTTCTGAAACTCCCTCCCTCGGTTGCAGAACGGAGACACGCCCCTTTGCGGGCGTGTTTTTCTTTTGCGCGGTCCGGAAATCCGCGGGATTGCGCGCGAAACCGGCAATGCCTCTTGCGCCGCGGCGCCTGGGGAAATAGAAGACCGCAAATTGTCTGGGGGCGCCTGCGCGCACGCGCCCCGAATCTCTATGGGGTATAGGATGCAGGTCACCGAGACGCTGAACGAAGGTCTGAAACGCGGCTACGCCATCACCGTCACGGCTGCCGAGCTGGACGCGAAGGTCAACGACAAGCTCGTCGAAGCACAGCCGGAAGTCGAAATGAAAGGTTTCCGCAAGGGCAAGGTGCCGATGGCGCTGCTGAAAAAGCAGTTCGGCCAGCGCCTGATGGGCGAAGCCATGCAGGAAGCCGTTGACGGCGCCATGAACAAGCACTTCGAGGACAGCGGCGACCGTCCGGCGCAGCAGCCCGACGTGAAAATGACCAACGAAGACTGGAAAGAAGGCGACGACGTCAACGTCGAGCTGGCCTATGAGGCCCTGCCGGAAATTCCTGAGGTCGACTTCTCCGGCGTTGAGCTGGAAAAGCTGGTTGTGAAGGCCGAAGAGGAAGCCGTCACCGAAGCGCTGACCAACCTGGCCGACACCGCCAAGGAATTCGAAGCCCGTGAAGAGGGTGCAGCAGCTGAAGACGGCGACCAGGTCGTAATCGACTTCCTGGGCAAGATCGACGGCGAAGCCTTTGAAGGCGGCGCAGGCGACGACTATCCGCTGGCCCTGGGCTCCAACTCCTTCATCCCCGGCTTCGAAGAGCAGCTGATCGGCACCAAAGCCGGTGAAGAAAAAGACGTGACCGTGTCCTTCCCGGAAGAATACGGCGCCGAGCACCTGGCCGGCAAAGAAGCTGTCTTCACCTGCAAGGTGAAAGAGGTGAGAGCCCCGAAAGCGGCTGAGATCAACGACGAGCTGGCGGCCAAATTCGGCGCTGACGATCTGGACGCCCTGAAGTCCCAGATCACCGAGCGTCTGGAAGCCGAATACGCCGGTGCCGCCCGCGCGGTGATGAAGCGCGCGCTGCTGGACCAGCTGGACACTCTGGTCTCCTTCGATCTGCCGCCGTCGCTGGTCGACGCCGAAGCCAAGCAGATCGCGCATCAGCTGTGGCACGAGGACAACCCGGAAGTCGAAGGCCACGATCATCCCGAGATCGAAACCACCGACGAGCACACCAAACTGGCCGAACGCCGCGTGCGCCTGGGCCTGCTGCTGGCCGAGCTGGGACAGAAAGCCGAAGTCGAAGTGACCGACGCCGAGATGACCCAGGCGATCATGGCGCAGGCGCGCCAGTATCCGGGCCAGGAACGCCAGTTCTTTGAATTCATCCAGCAGAACGCCCAGATGCAGCAGCAGCTGCGCGCGCCGCTGTTTGAAGACAAGGTTGTCGATCACATCGTTGAGCAGGCGAAAGTCACGGAGAAAGAAATCTCCAAGGACGATCTGCAGAAAGCTGTCGAGGAGCTGGACGAGGAGTAATCCTCTCAGCCTTCAGAGTTACGGAAAGGCCGCCCATGGGGCGGCCTTTTTCGTTTGCGCGCAGGTGACTATGGAACAACCCGTTCCTGAAGCCATAACAAGGACGGGTAGGCGGCCAGCCAGATCCAGAAGAACCGGTTCAGCCCGAACAGGCAGGCATTGGCCAGATGGAACAGCGCTGCGGTGAACAGCGCCAGCACCAGTGCCTCGCGGCTGAACAGGGCCAGCGGAAACAGCACTTCGAACAGCATCACGGCCCAGCCCATGGCCCACAGCAGCCGCGGGCGGTCCGCCAGCCCGCGCAGGTCCTCGCTGACCGGATAGGCGGAGAAGCGGAACACATCCTGAAGCGCGCGGCCGGAGCGCCACTCCGGGTTCACGATCTTGACCTGGCCGGAAATGAAGTAGCAGATCACCAGCTGCCCGGCGAGATAAGCGAACGCATATTCCTGCCACTGTTCGGACGGCAGCCAGCGGGCTGCAGTAAGGCAGCAAAGAACCAGAAGGCTCATCTTGTCGCTGCCGCCGTTATAGGGGCCTTGGAACCGCTGCAGGATCAGCAGGCCCAGTCCGAGCAGCCCCAGCAGCACCCAGGGTGTGGCAATGCCGAACAGCAGAAGCCCGGACAGCAGGAGGCGGGGTCCGTAAATCACCTGTTCATTCCGGAAGCCCGCCAGATGTTCGGCGCTTTGCTGCAGGAAGGCAAAAGCCAGCAGAATTTCAGTTGTGCGCAGGGCCAGCTCCAGGCTCATGCGGATGCCATCCCGGCAATCAGAAACGGGTCGGATTGGTAGGTGACAGCCTTGACCAGCCGGCCGTCCTCGTTGCGGTCGGTGAAGACCAGCCGGAATTGGAGATAGGGCAGGCGGGCACCGGGCGGCAGCGTGCGCTCCAGCTCGGCGGAGATGCGGCGCAGGATTTCCTTCTGGCTGTGGCCGCTTGGGGTTAGTGTCAGCCGTTCTGCGCAGCTGACCAGGAACAGGGTTTCGTTCCAGCGCGGGTTCCACAGCATCCGGCAGGCCATTGCCCAGGGTGCCAGGTGCTGCGGGCGCGGCCGGAATTCATGCCACTGCGCAGCAACGCTTGTGGCCGCGCCAAGCATGGCCCATTCCACCCGCGGCGACGGGTCGACCGATTTGAAGAAACGCCAGGACGGCATCAGCGCGGGCAGCAGAAGGTTCAGCAAGGACAGCATGGCACCAGTAAACCGGAGGACCGTTAGAATTCTGCTAAAACGCCGGCTGTTTCACGGCGCAAGGCTCCCGTCCGTCCTTGATGCCTTTCTGCGAAAGGCACCGCGTCCCGTTGGGCCGGGCAGCGCCCTGCCGGGCGCTGCGGCGCCGGGAGATCAGGGGCGCAGGCCGGTTTCCTTCAGCATGCCGCGGCGCTTGGCCTCGTGGTAATAGCCGCGCGAATAATGTTTGACGGCCTGGTCCTGGCTGCCGTCGGAGATCAGCCAGGCACCGCGCAAATATTTCACCGAGAATTGCAGGTTGGTGTCAGCATCCAGCAGATCCTTGGGCTTGCCCCTGAACCCCATCGAGCGCGCGGTGGCAGGAAGGATCTGCAGCAGCCCGTAATAGGGCCGGTTCACCGCATGGGGCCGGTGAGTGCTTTCGCGCACAGCCAGCCGGTGCACCAGGCTGCGCGGCACCTTGTAATGATCGGCCCAATAATTGATCTTTTGCCGCAGTTCGGGCGTTTCATTGGGAAAGAGCGGCGGCGTGTGCTGAACCGCCTTGGGAGGCGAAGCTATGCCTGCGCAAGCCGCCAGAACTGCGGCGGCAAAAAATGAAATCAGAAGGTTCCGGCGCGTCATGCAGCCTCCGAAAGCAGGGAGTTCGAACGCAGCTTAACCGCATTGCTGCAGGCTGCAACGGTGCCCTGCCTCCGCCGCGCTGCAACCGGCAGGGAACCGCCAAGCCTGTTAGGGAGTCTGCCGCGCAGCCGGGCCCGGGCAGCAGCCCTCTGACTGGATCAAACTTTAATCATTAGACATTTGTTAAATATGGTTTCCTACTACATATTGGGTGTGCGCATTGAGGCAGAAACAACCCTCAGGGCAGTTAGCCCCTCACGCCTGTGGGGCTGCTGACCAAATCGGGCAGAGGGGGCCGCGGCTGTTTCCCAACTTTTCCGCGGTCCCTATAAGCGCCGGGTAACTCTTGAAACACGCATCACACCAGCGGATCCACCGGGTGCCGGTCACCGGATGGCCGCGGTTCTTCCTGCAATTGATGCTCACAATGTGCTGGCTGCACTCTTTGCCAGCGGTGCCGTCTACCGCTCTGAATACCCTGCGGATGACAGCGCCTGCATCAGATCCAGCTTTGCCCGGCGCCTAGCCGTCGTTCAGCGCCATCCAGGCGGCGCTGGAACAGGCTTGTGCCAAACCGGGCAGCTGCTGGTCCGCTCACAGGCGGGTGCCTTTGCCGTGCTCAACAGGTTTGTGCACTGTCAGCCTGGCGGCATTCCAGAGTATGTCCTGCCGGACCGGGGCCGTCCCGGGAAGCGGGCTGCCCAGCAGGCCCCGGAGGCGCGAAAAACCCGCTTCCAGGTTTGATCATCCCCTGCGGCACCGGGTCGGAAATCGCCTCGGTTTTGAAGACCGGCGTGTCGAACCTGTGCCCGCGCAGCAGCCGGAACAACAGCCGGCGGCGCAAGGCGAGCTCCTCTTGCTCTAATGATTTTTCCATATCACGTCCCCGTTTTTTCTCTCTCCCGGCACCATCCTGGCAAGGGAGGGCAAACAGGAGGTTTATGGGGGAGGTGTATGTTTCTACAACTTAGGGCATCTTTTCAAACTGTTAAGGTAAAAAAGAAAAGGCCGCTCAATCGAGCGGCCTTTTCCGTGTTTCCCTGATCCGGCTGGATCAGTTGGTTTCTTCGTCAGTGGCGTCAGCGGCCGGAGCGTCGTCGTCGTCAGACGCAGCGGAACCGATATCGTCGAACAGTTCGGAGATCTCGTATTCAGCAGCGGCTTCCTCTTCGGCGGCCAGCTCCTGGATCGATTTACCCGATGCCTGCAGTTCAGCTTCTTCAGCCGAGCGGGCAACGTTCAGGTCGATAGTGGCTTCGACTTCCGGGTGCAGACGCACGGAAACCGTGTGCAGGCCGAGGTATTTGATCGGAGCGATCAGAGCGACCTGTTTCTTGTCAACGGTGAAACCGTCCGCGGTTGCGGCATCGGCTGCGTCGCGCGGAGTGACCGAACCGTACAGCGCGCCCGCGTCCGATGCGGAGCGAATCACGATGAACTGCTGGCCGTTCAGCTTTGCTGCCAGAGCTTCGGCTTCTTTTTTGGTTTCCAGGTTGCGCGCTTCCAGCTGCGCTTTCTGGTCCTCAAAGGAGGCGATGTTGGCCTCAGAGGCGGTTTTCGCCTTGCCCTGCGGCAGCAGGAAGTTGCGGGCGAACCCGGGCTTCACGTCAACGACGTCGCCCATCTGGCCCAGCTTTGCAACGCGCTCAAGAAGGATAACTTGCATGTGCTTATCTCCTTACTTCACGGCGTAGGGCAGCAGGGCGAGGAAGCGGGCGCGCTTGATAGCACGGGCCAGCTCACGCTGCTTCTTGGCCGAAACGGCGGTGATGCGCGACGGTACGATCTTGCCGCGCTCAGAGATGTAGCGCTGCAGAAGACGGGTGTCTTTGTAATCGATTGCCGGTGCGTTGTCGCCCGAGAACGGGCACACTTTGCGGCGGCGGAAAAACGGTTTGGCTGCCATGGTTTAGCGTCCTTTTCTCAAGCTAAGATCAGCGGCGCTCGCGACGGGTGTCGCGTTCATCGCGTTTCTGCATCTGGACCGAGGGGCCTTCGTTGTGCTCGTCGACCTTGATGGTCAGGACGCGCATCACGTCATCATGCAGACGCATCAGGCGTTCCATTTCCTGAATGGCGCCGGCGGGGGCGTCAGTCTTCAGGAAGGAGTAATGCCCCTTGCGGTTTTTGTTGATCTTGTAGGCCATCGTCTTGACGCCCCAGTACTCCTGCTCGACCAGCTTGCCGCCGTTGTCGGACAGAACAGCACCGAAATGTTCGATGAGGCCTTCAGCTTGCGAGTTGGACAGGTCCTGACGCGCAATCATGACATGCTCATAGAGTGGCATGCGAACTCCTGTTTGTGTCTAGGCGCATTTCATAGAACGGGCATCAAAGCTTCCGCTGCCCGGTCACGAGAGGCTGCGCGGATCGAAAATGTCGCGGAAGCAGGGCCTCCTATACAGGCTGCGGCCGAAAGAGCAAGGCAAAAGGGCGGGTCCCCGCCACTGGCCGCCATCGCCGCCGCAAAACCGCAAGGCCGCCGCATTGATGCCGCAAAACAGGTCTTCACTCCTTAACGAAGCCTTAACGCGGAGAACAGCCGCGGTGCCGGTGCATCCGGCAGGGGCAGCTTGAGAAAGGGCAATCGAATGGCAGTGACAGATCAAACCCCGCCGCAGTTAACCCGCGCCCCTGTGACCAATGCCTTGGGCTCCGTGGCGCGCGCGGTGCCGCTGAGCTTGCGGCTGGAAGCGAACTGGAAGCTGCGCGTTGCTCTGCTGCGGGTGCTGGGGGCGGCAATGATCCTCAGCTCCACCGGGCTGTGGCTGGTTCCGGGCGCGGGTGCAGATCCTGAGATGAACCTGATCCGGATCGGTATTTCGGTGGTGTTTCTGCTGATCGGGCTGGTGCTGATGACCGCGCATGACCCCGGCAGCCGCCCCGAGGCGTGCTTTGATCCGGTGCGCCGCGAGCTGCGGGTGCTGCAGCGCGATGATCGGGGCCGTCCGCGCACCGTGTTGCGCCGCAGCTATGACACTCTGGGCGGGGTGCGGCTGACAGCGGCAACGGTGCAGATGTATGAAACCGACGGCAGCCTGCTGATCGAGCTGCCCATCGGCTCTGCTGCAATGCGCAGCCAGCTGCGCGACCAGCTCAGCGGCGCGGTGCGGATCCTGACCTGATCCGCCTTCACGATTGCGCGAGGAGTTTCCGCCGGCTTGTCCGGCGGGTTTTGTGTTCGCGCGTTCACAGGTAATGTTGGTTTTTGCGGGCTTCCCTTTTGGGGGCGTGCGCCGCATCTGTTGCCTCATGATTTATTCTGACGGAGCCTTTCCCATGAAAACGACCCTGTTCGCTGCCGCCCTGGCTGCTGTTGCCGCAACCGGCGCTGCTGCCGCACCGGAAAAATACGTGCTGGATTCCAGCCACAGCCAGATCCTGTTTGATTACAATCACCTGGGTTACTCGACCACCTACGGCCTGTTTTCGGGTTTTGAAGGCGAGATCATGTTCGATCAGGAAGATCCGGCAGCCTCCAGCGTTTCGGTGGCCATGCCGCTCAGCATGATGTTCACCGGTTGGCAGGCCCGTTTCGACCACTTCATGACCAAAGATTTCTTCGACGCAACTGAAGACGAAACTGTCAGCTTCACCTCCACCGCAATCGAAGTGACCGGCGACAACACCGCCAAGATCAGCGGCGATCTGACCCTGAACGGCGTGACCAAACCGGTGGTGCTGGACGCCAAGCTGAACCAGTCCGGCGACCACCCTATGGCGAAAAAGCCCTGGGCCGGTTTTGACGCCACCACGTCGGTTCTGCGCTCGGACTACAACCTGGGCCAGTTTGCGCCTTTTGTCAGCGACGAAGTGAACATCAAGATCTCAGTCGAAGCGATGAAGGCCGACAGCTAAGGCTCAGCCGCTGTTTTGAAAGCCTTGCCGCCAGCTCCTCCGGGGCTGGCGGCTTTTTGTTGCCTGTCCGCAAGTCCGGCGCCGTCCCTCGCCAAAGCGTGACAGGAGTTCATTGGTGTTTTCCCAGGCGTTGCGGCAGGCTGTAGCCGGCCCCTCCGGCCGCTTAAGAAAGGAGGCACCATGTTTCGCCTAGGCTACTTCGTGTCAGCCGGTGCGGCATTGGCCCTTGCTGCCAATCTGGCGTTCACACCGCCGGCTGCCGCCCATGATTCAGGCCGTGATACCGCCCGCGCCATTGCCGGGCTGATCGCTCTAGGACTCATCGCCAAGAATCTGAATGACCGTAATGACCGCCACCGCGGTTACACGCATTCATACCAGCCGCGCACCTACTACCGGCCTCATCGCGGCCACGGCCATTACGCCGGCCGCCACAGGAACCATGACCGCGGCATACACCGCCACCGCACCCGCCACGGCGGCTATTACCGGCACCGCCACTGACATTTGGATGCGGCAAAACCAGTTGAGCAGCAACCGTCTGCCGCAAAGCGGCACAGCGCCGCGCGTCAGCGCGGCGCCCGGCCCAAGGCTGCCAGGGGGATCAGCCCGCTGATCACCCGCAGGCGCGGGAGGGCTCCGGCCCTGGCTCAACCCTCCCTGGCTCAACCGTCTCCGGATCAGCCAGCGCCCGGATCACTCCGCCCGCTTGGCCTCCAGCTCCACTGGAACCTCCACAGCAAACCCCAGCGAGCTTTCATCCGGCAGGCTTTTGCCAATGCCGAAATCGAGACGGTTCAGGGTCATCGTGCCGGCCATCTTTGCGGTGTTATCCTGCAGATCCAGGCTGAAGGGCAGGGTGACTGGCACCGTCTGCCCCTTGATGGTCAGGGTGCCGGCAGCCTGATAGCCCTCGGCCAGTTTCTCGATATCCGCCTTGAACAGGGCGGTCGGGAAATTGGCGCTGTCAAAGTAATCGGCGCCCATGGCCTGACCGGCAACCGATCCCAGTTCCAAGGACGGGATTGACACGGTCACCTCCGCATCGCCTGCCGGGCCGGGCGCGGCAGGCTCCTCGAAATTGATCACCGCCGTCCACTCGCCAAAACTGCCGTTGATGACGCTGCCCATCTGCGTCACAGAAATTCCCACTGTCCCGGACTGCACCGCCCAGCCGCCTGCTTTCGCTTCAGTCGGATCCGCGGCAACAACCGGGGCCATGGTGCCTCCCGCACCGAGATCCTGCTCCTCGGCCTGGCTTTGGCTCTGCCCGCCATAGACACCAATTATTGCGCCGCCACCCAAGGCACCTGCCCAGACCGCCAGCGCCGCCAGCACCGGCACCAGACTGTGGGTTTGCGCGGGCGGCTGCGGCAGATCTGCGCGCCCCGGCAGCATCCGGCGCAAAGTGGCGTCGCGGTCAATCACATGATGTTTCAGCGCGCCGGCAATATGCAGCCCCAAGGACGCGGCCAGGGTCCAGACCAGAACCCAGTGCAAGCCTGCGAAAAAAACCGCCGCGTGGTCGGATTTCGGCACAAACGGCAGGCTTTGGCCGAACGGCCACCAGATCGGCGCAAAACCTGTGGTCGCGGCATGATGGATCCAGCCTGACAGCGGCACCGCCACCAGCGAGCCATAGAGCAGCCAATGCACCATTTCCGCCGCCAGCGCCTCCGCCTTGCGGTCCGGATGCAGCAGGCCGGGTTTCGGCTGGCTCAGCGCCCACAGGATCCGCAACAGCGCGGTAAAGAACACCGCGACGCCAATGGTCTTGTGCAGCGAGAACAACAGCGTGGCCCGTGCAATCACCGCCTGGCTGCCGTCAAACCCCGGGCTTTGGATCTCATGCGCCAGCTCATTGGCGAAATACCCCAGCGGAAAGGCCGAGAAAATCAGCAAGGCGGTCAGCCAGTGGAAACTCTTGGCGACACTGCCGTAGGAGGTAAATGTGTTGGCACGGGACATTGGCGCGCATTTCCTTGTCAGATTCCGGTGGCATTAACCTAACTGCGGGGGGCTGCGTTGCAACGGCAGGATTTGTCAGCCGGCGCACAGCCTTGGTGCGCAAAGTGCGGCTTTGCTTGTACGCAGGGGAAAGGCCCGTTAAATCAGGCAAAACGTTAAAACAGACGAGGTCTTCAATGACGATCGCATTTGTGTTCCCGGGACAGGGTGCCCAGACCATCGGTATGGGCAAGGCGCTGGCCGAGGCCTATCCGGCTGCCAAAGCCATCTTTGACGAGGTGGATGACGCTTTGGGTGAAAGCCTGAGCCAGCTGATCTGGGAGGGCGACATCGAAACCCTGACCCTGACCCAGAACGCCCAGCCCGCCCTGATGGCCACCTCCATGGCCGCCATGCGCGCCTTGGAAGCCGAAGGCGTCACCATTGAAAAAGCCTCCTTTGTGGCCGGTCATTCCCTGGGCGAATATTCCGCGCTGGCTGCGGCGGGGTCGATTTCGGTGGCCGACACCGCGCGGCTCCTGCGCACCCGCGGTCTTGCCATGCAAAGCGCCGTTCCGGTGGGCGAGGGCGCCATGGCCGCGATCCTCGGTCTGGACCTCGACGCCGTGCGCGCCGTGGCCGAAGAGGCCGCACAGGGCGAAGTCTGCCAGGCGGCCAACGACAATGACCCCACCCAGGTTGTGGTCTCCGGCACCAAGGCCGCGGTCGAACGCGCCGCGGTGATCGCCAAGGAGAAGGGCGCCAAACGCGCGGTGATGCTGCCGGTGTCCGCACCCTTCCACTGCGCCCTGATGCAGCCCGCTGCCGACGCCATGGCCGAAGCGCTGGCCGGCGTCGACATCAAATCGCCGGCTGTGCCGGTCATTGCCAATGTGCGTGCAGACGCGGTGACCAGCCCGGATGAAATCCGCGCCTTGCTGGTGGAGCAGGTGACCGGCTCGGTGCGCTGGCGCGAAAGCGTGCTTGCAATGGCGGCCAAGGACGTGACCGGGTTCTGGGAGATCGGTGCCGGCAAGGCGCTGTCCGGCATGATCCGCAAGATCGACCGCGCGCTGGCCTGCCGCCAGGTGGGCACCCCGGAAGACGCCCAGGCCGCCGCTGCCGGGTAACCGGAATTTTGCAAAAATTCCGGCCCGTTTTCCGCGCCGGAAAACGGCGCCCGCTGCGGGCCGGTGCTTTCATAAAGGAAATGACATGTTTGATCTGACTGGCAAAAACGCCCTTGTGACCGGCGCTTCGGGCGGCATCGGCGGCGACATCGCCCGCGCCCTGCACGCCGCAGGCGCCACCGTTACCCTGTCCGGCACCCGCGAAGAACCGCTCAACGCGCTGGCTGCAGAACTGGGCGAGCGCGCCCATGTGGTGACCTGTAACCTGTCGGATGCGGAGTCGGTTGAGGCCCTGCCGAAACAGGCGGCTGCCGCCATGGGCTCGGTCGATATCCTGGTGAACAACGCAGGCATCACCCGCGACAACCTGTTCATGCGCATGAAGGATGAGGAATGGCAGAGCGTGCTGGACGTGAACCTCACCTCCACCATGCGGCTCTGCCGCGGCGTTCTGCGCGGCATGATGAAGGCGCGCTGGGGCCGCATTATCAACATCTCCTCGGTGGTGGGCGCCACCGGCAATCCCGGCCAGGGCAACTATGCCGCCTCCAAAGCCGGCATGGTCGGCATGTCGAAATCGCTGGCCTATGAGGTCGCCAACCGCGGCATCACCGTGAACGCGGTTGCCCCGGGCTTTATCGCTACCGCAATGACCGACAAGCTGAACGATGGCCAGAAAGACGCGATCCTGACCCAGATCCCGGCGGGCCGCATGGGGGAATCGAAGGAAATCGCCTCAGCCGTTCTGTATCTGGCCAGCCAGGAAGCCGGCTATGTCACCGGCACCACGCTGCATGTGAACGGCGGCATGGCGATGATCTGACCGCGGCGCCAGCCTTGGCAGCCCCAGCCCCGCAGCACGGTTGCGGGGCTTTTTCGTGCCTGCCGCCGGAGGGCGCACAACAGTGACCCGGTCAGCTTTCCCCGGCAAACGGTTGAAATACAGCCGAATTGCGAAAAAAATCCCGCCGCGCCCTTGCAAGCCCTTGATTGCGGCGCCATCTGCACGCTTCATAGCCGCGCGTTGCCGGCCGCCGCTGTGGCCGTGACCAAGCGAAACCGTTTGCCTTGGCCGCGGTCTATGTTATAGGCGGCCCGTATCCACGCTGGTATTTCCTAACGGAAACGCCGCACTGTCCCCGCCTGCCGGGGGCTACACCGCCCGCTCCGGGCAACAACCACGCCGCCCGCACGGGCAAGGGCAGAACTGGGCAGAGTGCCCTGAAAGACGAGGAATAGACATGAGCGACGTCGCAGACCGCGTAAAAAAGATCGTTGTTGAGCACCTGGGTGTAGAAGAAGACAAGGTCACCGAAAACGCCTCCTTCATCGACGATCTGGGCGCAGACAGCCTGGACACCGTGGAGCTGGTGATGGCGTTTGAAGAAGAGTTCGGCATCGAGATCCCGGACGACGCTGCCGAAACCATCCAGACCTTCGGCGACGCGGTCAAGTTCATCTCCGAAGCGTCCTAAGCCACGCTTCCGGAGAACCGGACCCAGCGGCGTCTTCCCATCGGGGAAGGCGCCGTTTTCGTTTGTCCGGCAGGGTTCTGATTCCCATTTTACCGGAAATACCGCGGGGCGTTTGTTTGCGCTATCAAGCGGCGGCCCGGCCGCGCCGCAATTGTTCCATAAATCGTCATGATACGGCGTTCCGGCGGCGGCGTTCCGTGCTAATCTCTTCGTAAGAGGCAAAACTTAGGAGATAGGCATCATGATGATTTACCCCACTATGGAGATTCAGAACGGCCGCTGCGTGAGCCTCGAAAAGGGCCGCCTGGATGAGCCGTTGATCTGGCATGTGGATCCGGTGGAAACCGCCAAGGGCTTTGCCGCCGCCGGGGCGGAATGGATGCATGTGACCGATTTCAACGCGATTGAAGGCGATCACTGCAATGAGGAGCTGATCAGCGACATCATCCGCGGTGCCGGCATTCCGGTGCAGCTGGGCGGCGGTATCCGCTCGCGCGAGCATGCCGAGCATTGGATCGACAAAGGCGCAGGGCGCGTCGTGATCGGCACTCTGGCCGCGCGCGATCCGCAGCTGGTTCAGGAACTGGCCAAACACCACCCGGACCAGATCGTGCTGGCCGTGGATGTGTACCAGGGCCAGGTGATGACCGATGGCTGGCGCCAGTCCGGCGCAATCTCGCCCGAGGACTTCATCGCGGCGTTTGATTCTGCGCCGCTGGCGGGAATCATTGTCACCGATATCGACAGCGACATGTCGGATCTCGAAGCCCAGCTTGGCCTGATTTCCGCCCTCGCGGAAAAGGCGCGCACGCCGGTGATCGCCAATGGCGTTGTACGCAGCTCGGATGACGTTTCGCGCCTGAAATACGTATATAACATTTCCGGTGCGATGGTTGGCCGGGCGTTGTTCCGCAAGACAGTGACTGTCGAGGAAGTGCTGGAAGTGGCCCGGCCCGAGGCTGAGCCGGTGGCAGAGTTCCAATAAAACAAACGCCTGCGGATTTTGGTTCGCAGGCGTTTCCGCTCACGTTGCGGCCCCCGCTTGGGGCGCGCGGTACCTAAGGCGGGGATCCGGAAGGCTGGCAGCATGTTGCGAATTCATGCTTGGGTGGCCGCGGGTTCCTGCTGCTCCTCAACCGCTTGATTTGAGTTGAGCAAGGCCTTCAGTTCGGCACGAAGCAGTTTTGCGTTGAATTTGACGCCGAAGTAATCGGCGTTTTGCCAAAGAACCTGCGCGTCAAAGGACGCGACACCTGGCACCGAGACGCATACATCCTCTTTGATTTCGAACTGAGGTTCCTGGGACTGTTCCAAGACCCGGATTTTTGCGCCCACCCGGCTGATGTCCACAATTTTTGCAGGGTAGCGGCGCTGGTTGCAATGCAAGGTGCAGGGCAGCGAGCAATGGTAACGGCGTGTCAGCCGCAGGCGTTTGCGCGTAACCCTCTCTGCTAAAAACAGACCGGCGGCGCCGAGAATCAAGGCCAGGAGAGTACTGGCAATGGCGGTCGTTCGCCGGTACGGCAGCAATTGACCAAGGCCTGCCTTTGCCTGGCCGGTTTGCAACTCTGTTGGTGCGAAATCGCAAGGCAAGGGAATGACTTGGCTGGAGAACTCCTCTAGCAAGACCTGTGCGCCAAGCCGCCCCGCACTGATTTCCGCCCGTTCCCGTCCATGGAACCGGTAAACTTCGAGCAGGCCTTTTTGTTGTGTGATCAGCCTCATGGTAATCGGTTCATAGGCGCCCATGCCCGCCCGCCGCATGCGCATGCGCAGCGGCACGGCGGGGTGGTCCTGCATCCAGTTGCGAAGCTGCCTGGCCTGTCCATCTTCTCGGCCGGATTGCAAGAACTCCAGGAACTGGCGCATTTCATGCTGCATAAGCGTCAGATCTGATTGCAGCATGCAGGTCGCCCGGGATGACGCAGCTGCCAGGCCTGCACTGCCGCAGATCACAGCCGGGGCAATCGATAATGCGATAATCAATGGCCAGTGTCTCAATTCAGGATCCTTCCGGTCATAGGGGAAAGCGCAGCCGCGGTGCCGGATGCAATGGAACCCCTATGTGGATAACCGGATGCCGTTAACACACTTTATGCGGGTGAAAAATTCACCGTAAAACCAACAACCTCAGCAGGTTGCACACCATGGCTTGCGGCACTGGCCAGTGACTTTGGCTTTGGAACGGAAGGGACCGGCAGTATGCGGGCCGCGTGGCAAGGCTGTGCGGGAAACGTCAGGTTTGCGCGCCGCTGCAGGCGGATGCATTTGCAATGACAGTTGAATTGCGCAGGATCTGTGCCTGACCTGCCGGATCGCACAGCGGGCACGCCGGGGCCGTTAAGCCCCGAGCCGCACCTCTTCGCGCAGGCCGTCGCCCTGAAGCGGAAAGGCCTCCAACAGACGGTGCAATTGCATGAAGTTGAAATCCTTGGAGAATTGCACGCCGCAATAGCCGGCGGTTTGCCAGCGGACCTGGGCCTCCATGGTATAGCCGCCGAAGTTAAGGGTCACCCGCCCTGAGATTTCGCAGGGGCTGTCGGGGCGCACCTTGGCACCGGCGCGGCTCAGATCGACCAGGTGGGCCTGGACGGTCCGGCCGCCCGCCTGCAAAACACAAGGAACCGCGCAGGGATAGCGTTTGGTGCGGCGGATTTTGCGGATGCCGATCCGGTCCAGGAAATACAGCGCGCTGCCGCCCAGAACCAGAAAGGACAGCCAGGCAATTGCGGCGTTTCTGATCTGCTGCTGCTGCCGCGCGTCAGAGGCGGCCACAGCAACCAGCTTGCTGCCGTTTCCGTTTTCCTTCACCTGGTCGCAGGGCAAAGCTTCGACACGGGTTCCGAATTCCGACGCCAGCGCCGGGGTTCCCAAATGGCGCGCGGTTTCCTGCGCGGCGGCCCGGCCCTGGCCGGAGAGGATTTTCAGCAGAACCTGCTGCTGCTGCAAAAGCTCCTCCATGCTGGCAGCGGCGGATTGAATGCCAACCGCTTTCATCCGCTGCCGCATCGGTGCGGGCGGGTTTGTGCTGATCCAGCTGCGCAGATGCTGCACATAAAATGCACTCTGGCCAGTGTTGAGGTAGGAGAGGAACCCCTTGGAGGCCCGGTGCAGGTTCGACAAATCCTGATGCACAGCGCAGCTTGCGGCTGCGCGTTCCGGCAGCAGGCCAATCACCAGTAAGAGTACAGTTATCGGGAGCCATTGGCGCATGGCGGGGTCGTTCCTTTATGCCTTTGGACTGAAAGAATGACGTAAAAATGCAAATGTGCCGTTAACGCAGGCGGCTTTTGGGGGCGGCCAAGGGCGCATGAACGACGGCACAGGCTGCCGCCGCAGTGATGTTCCGAAGACCAGGGGCGCCTTGACGCTTGTTTGCCGGCAGCCTTGGCCTTGAGTGACCCCAAAGGCGGAACATTGCCGGTCTCTGGCGGCTGGCCGGCACCCGGATCTGACTCGCGGCTGGCAAGGCCGGGAACAGCAGAATGAAAACCGGCGGAGCAGGGGCGCCAGATGAGGCAGGGCACAGTGGCCGGTGAAACGGGCACAAGCAATGTGCTGTCAGGATAGCGGGAAGAAAAAGACGGGCTGGAGGCAAAATGGCCCAGACCTCCAGCCCGGTTTTGGCAATCCACGAGGACGGATGCCGAGTTCTGTTATCATCGTAATATCAACCTAAGGGGTATTTATTAATAAAAAACTCCACTTACGCAATTCCTCCGTAAAACGCACAGTGCGCATGGCGGCGCTGCAGATCAGCCCGCTCTTGCACCCAGCCGCCATTCCAAGCTATTTGAACGGACGGATTGCCGAGGCAAAGGAGAGCAAGGAATGCGTCGAGTAGTTGTCACCGGTCTGGGCCTGGTTACCCCGCTGGCCAGCGGAGTCGAAGAAACCTGGTCCCGGTTGCTGGACGGCCAGTCGGGCGCGGGTCCGATCACCCAGTTTGACGCCGAAGCCAGCGGTGTAACCACCACCTATGCCTGTGAGGTTCCGCGCGGCGATGGCTCCGAGGGGACCTTTAACGCGGATGACTGGGTCATCAAGAAAGACCAGAAGAAGATTGACGACTTCATTCTCTATGGCATCGCTGCTGCCGACATGGCGGTGCGCGACGCCGGCTGGACGCCCGAGGATGAAGAAAGCCGCCTGCGCACTGGCGTGATGATCGGCTCCGGCATCGGCGGCCTGTCTTCGATTGCCGACACCGCCGTGATGATCAAGGAGAAGGGCCCGCGCCGCGTGTCGCCGTTCTTTATTCCCGGCGCACTGATCAATCTGATTTCCGGCCAGGTCTCGATCCGCTTCGGCTTCAAGGGCCCGAACCATTCGGTTGTGACCGCCTGTTCGACCGGCGCCCACGCCATTGGCGACGCGGCCCGGCTGATCAAATCCGGCGACGCCGACGTGATGATTGCAGGCGGCGCCGAAGCGGCGATCTGCGAGATCGGCATCGCAGGCTTTAACGCCTGCAAGGCCCTGTCCACCAAACGCGCCGACGACCCCAAAGCGGCCTCGCGCCCCTATGACGCCGACCGCGACGGCTTCGTGATGGGCGAGGGCGCCGGCATCGTGGTGCTGGAAGACTACGAGCACGCCAAAGCCCGCGGCGCCAAGATCTATGCCGAGGTTCTGGGCTATGGCCTGTCCGGCGACGCCTACCACATCACCGCCCCCTCCGAAGACGGTGAAGGCGGTGAACGCTCGATGAAGGCGGCTCTGGCCAACGCAGGCCTCGATGCCTCTGCCATCGATTATATCAACGCCCACGGCACCTCGACCATGGCCGACACCATCGAGCTGGGCGCGGTTGAACGCCTGCTGGGTGATCACGCCGCCAATGTCACCATGTCCTCGACCAAATCCGCCACCGGCCACCTGCTGGGGGCTGCCGGCGCGATTGAGGCGATCTTCTCGATCCTGGCGATCCGCGATCAGGTTGCTCCGCCGACCATCAATCTGGACAACCCGGCCGTTGAGACCCCGATTGATCTGGCTCCCAACGCCAAACGGCCGCGCAAGGTAGACGTTGCGCTGTCGAACTCCTTTGGCTTTGGCGGCACCAACGCCTCGGTGATCTTCGGAAAGGCCGACTGATGTGGCGCAGCCTCGCCTCCAACATGCTGACAGTGCTCATTGCGGCTTTGTTCCTGCTGGGCGGCCTGATCCTGTGGGGCAAATCGCAATACACCGCTGAAGGGCCGCTGGAAACCGCGATCTGCCTGCGGGTCGAGCGGGGCTCGAACATGGCACGGGTGAGCCGCGACCTGGAAACCCAGGGCGCGGTTGCCTCCGCCGCCATCTTCCGCCTCGGCGCCAAATACAGCGAGAAGACCGGCCAGCTGAAGGCCGGCAGCTTCCTGGTGGAGCCGGGCTCCTCAATGGAGCGGATCATCGACGGGATCACCCATTCCGGCGCCTCAACCTGCGGCACCGAAATTGTCTACCGCATCGGCGTGACCCGTACCCAGGCCGAGGTGCGTGAGCTGGACCCGGCCACCAGCAAGTTTGTGGAAAAGGCGGAATTCATCCTCGGAGAGGATGAGGTGCCCGCGGCATACACCGAGACCCGCCAGGAGGCCGACACCCGCTACCGCATCGCGCTGGCCGAAGGCGTGACCAGCTGGCAGGTGGTTGAGGCGCTGAAGGCCATGGACGTGCTGAACGGCGACCCCGGCGAACGCCCGGCTGAGGGCCTCTTGGCGCCCGACAGTTATGAGGTCACCAGCGGCACAGACCGTGCCGCCGTTCTGGCTGAGATGCAGGAGCGCCAGCAGCTGCGCATCAACGCCGCTTGGGAAAGCCGGTCCTCAGACGCCGCGGTCGGCAGCCCCGAGGAAATGCTGGTCCTAGCCTCGATCATCGAGAAGGAAACCGGCGTTGCCTCTGAACGCAGTGTGGTCTCCTCGGTCTTCACCAACCGCCTGAACCGCGGTATGCGGTTGCAGACAGATCCGACGGTGATTTACGGCGTCACCAAGGGCGAGGGAACCCTGGGCCGCGGCCTGCGCCAAAGCGAGCTGCGCAAGGCCACGCCCTGGAACACCTATGTGATCGAAGGCCTGCCGCCGACCCCGATCGCCAATCCCGGCATGAAAAGCCTGGAGGCCGCGGTGAACCCTGAAACCACGGATTATGTGTTCTTTGTTGCTGATGGCACCGGCGGCCACGCCTTTGCCGAGACCCTGGACGAACACAACCGCAACGTTGCCAAATGGCGCGAGATCGAAGCCCAGCAGCAAAACAACTGAGGCTGCGGGGCAGGGGGGCGGAATTCGGCGCGAATTCCGGCCCGGAAAACACGTGTTTTCCGAACCGTTTCCCGCGCCGGGAAACGGCTTGCGGTGAGAGACCCGGTAGCAGGAAGGGCGCCCTTGGGGCGCCCTTTTTGATGCAAGCCTTCGGGCCGTTCTTTTTGACAGGCCGGCGTCACGTGTAGATGCAGATGTAAAAATTCGTCCCGCTCTGGTAGCCGCCGCATTTATCATAGAATTCAATGGTCGCCTTGACGGTCTTTCCAGCCAAAGACCCGAACTGCGAGCTCAGATCCGCCGGTTGCATCGGCGTCACCACGCCGGAACAGCCGTTGCTGTAGTCATGCGAATATGTGGCGGTGTTCTCCGGATCGCTTTGGTCCGTCATGGTCAGTTTGACCACATCGTCAACGGATGTCTGGCCTTCGCCGCTGGGGCCGCCGGACATCACGATTGTGGCGTTTGCCGGAATGTTCACATAATGGAGTGTGGCATCATAAAAGATCTTTCCGGCATCCCCCGGGACAGGTGTCGACTCCTGCGCGGTGGCGATCTGGTAATTGGTCCAACCCATGTGCGGTTCCTCGTTATCAAAAATAATGTTGCTGCACGGTGCTGTGCAGATTTGATACTACAACCTTGAATTGCATTTCGGAAAGAGTTTCTTTTTCGGAAGATGCGCAGTATTTGAATTACCTCATTTCTCTGGCCTCTCGCCTTTGCTGGCCGCGTTTTCAATAGCTTGATCTGCAGGTTCGAAACACATGGCACCGCCTGTGCCGGCTGTGGCCTGTTGCGCATCCACCGTACGCTGCTGCGTATGGAATTCTTGACATTCACAGTATATTCGTGTATAGGTTGAATTGCAGCTGGAAGAAACATGGACGGCCCCGGACCCCTCCGCCGGTGGCCGCCGTTCTTTCTCTTGTGCGGACAAAAAACGCATGAGGCAGACAATTTCATGACAGATCATCCAACAGACCAGGACGGCGCGGCCGTTCTGACCCGGCAGGTGCATTACACCGCCGATCTCCTGCGATCCCTGCAGGACAGCATCCATCGCCTGCGCAACGAGGCGGAAGAGCTGCGCGAGCAGCTCGACGCGCAAGGCGCCGATGAAGCGGCCGGCGCCAAAAGCCAGATCGGCAAACTGGAACAGCTGATCCGCGATTGCCAGAAAGTGGAGAGACTCCTTGCAGAACAAAGCACCGAATTCGCCCGCATGCTCAAATCCGAACACGAGCTCGATCTCGGCGCAGCGCGCACAGCTGTCGAGTGCGGACTTTCTCGCCTGCGTGCCGCCCTCGCTCCTGAGCTGGTTCTTGAATGAGCTGGACCGGAAATCACTGTGCGCGCTGCCGCATCTTTTTGACATCTGGGCGCTGGATCACCAGCGCCCGCCGCCGGGGGGCTGGCGCGCCTGGGTGATCCTGGGCGGCCGCGGCGCAGGCAAGACACGGGCAGGGGCCGAATGGATCCGCTCGCTCGCCGAAGGGCCGTGCCCGCATGATCCCGGCATCGCAAGGCGCATCGCGCTGGTGGCGGAAACCTATGACCAGGTGCGCGACGTGATGATCCATGGCGACAGTGGCATCCTGGCCTGTTCTCCACCTGACCGCCGCCCCAAATGGAAAGCCTCCGAACGCAAGTTGATTTGGCCCAACGGCGCCGAGGCGCAGGCGTTTTCCGCCCACGACCCGGAGGCCCTGCGCGGTCCCCAGTTCGACGCAGCCTGGGCCGATGAACTGGCCAAGTGGAAAAAAGGCCAGGAGAGCTGGGATATGCTGCAGTTTGCCCTGCGGCTGGGCCAGGACCCGCGCGTCTGCGTCACCACCACGCCGCGTAATGCGCCGGTGCTGAAACGGCTGCTGGCCTCATCCAGCACCGTTCAGACACACGCCGCAACCGAAGCCAACCGCGCCAACCTCGCACCGTCGTTCCTGGCGGAAGTGCGCGCGCGCTATGCAGGCACCCGGTTGGGCCGGCAGGAGCTGGACGGGGTGATGCTGGCCGATGTGCAGGGCGCGCTCTGGACCACTGCGGCGCTGGCCGATGCACAAGCGGCTGAGGCGCCGCCGCTTGACCGGGTGGTGGTCGCCGTCGACCCGGCGGTCAGCGCAGGCAAAGGGTCCGACGCTTGCGGCATTGTGGTGGCGGGCGCCATCACCCAAGGCCCGCCGCAGGACTGGCGCGCTTATGTTCTGGCGGATTGCACCGTGCAGGGCGTGGGTCCGTTGGCCTGGGCACAGGCCGCAATTGCCGCCCGCGATGCCCATGGTGCCGACCGGGTGGTGGCCGAGGTCAACCAGGGCGGCGCGTTGGTGGAAACCGTGCTGCGCCAGGCCGACCCTTTGGTGCCGTTCCGGGCCTTGCACGCAAGCAAAGGCAAATCGGCCCGGGCCGAACCCGCCGCGGCGCTTTATGAACAGGGCCGCGTCAAACATCTGCCGGGGCTCGGCGAGCTGGAGGACCAGATGTGCCTGATGACCCCCCAAGGCTACCGCGGCAGCGGCTCACCGGACCGGCTGGATGCGCTGGTCTGGGCCTTGCATGAGCTGATCATTCATCCGGCGGCGAAACTGAAGCTGCCGCAGGTGCGGGTCTTGTAGACGCAGCCCGGTCCAGGGCTGGGGAACCGCAAAATGGAAAGCTCGGAGATGGCAGCGTGCAACGCTGCCATTTTCAATTTTTACAACGGCTTACGGTCAGGTGTTGCGCCCCCTGCGTACGCACCGCTGGCCAAATCTTCAGGCCTGTCTGCCATTAATGATCCTCAGCAAAGGCGCAACAGCCCCACCGGCACCGGCGCCAGAAACAGCAACCATGAGGAGCGGACAATGGTCTTTGACCTGCTGCGGCGCAACAAGCCCGAACCCCCGGAAACCGCCCTGGAACAGAAGGCCAGCCAGACCGCCCGCGTGGTCTCCTGGCAGGGCGCAGGCCGCACCGCCTGGAGCCCGCGCGACAGTGTATCGCTGACCCGCAGCGGCTTTGCCGGCAATCCGGTCACCCACCGGGTGATCCGCATGATCGCCGAGGCCGCCGCCGCGGTGCCGCTGGTGCTGCAGGACAGCCGCCAGCGCTATGACAGCCACCCCTGGCTGGCGCTGCTGACGCGTCCCAACCCGGCCCAAACCCAGGCCGAACTGCTGGAGGCGCTCTATGGCCACCTGCTCCTGTCCGGCAACGCCTACATCGAGGCGGTCGCGGCTGAGGATGGCACCCCGGTTGAGCTGCATGTGCTGCGCTCCGACCGGATGAATGTGGTGCCGGGGCCGGACGGCTGGCCTGCGGGTTTTGACTATGTGGCGGGCGGGCGCAAGCACCGCTTTGCCAACGACCCCGCTCAATCCCCGATCTGCCATATCAAGAGCTTCCACCCCCAGGATGACCACTATGGCCTGTCATCGCTGCAATCCGCGGCCATGGCGATTGACGTCCACAACGCCGCCTCCCGCTGGTCCAAGGCGCTTTTGGACAACGCCGCCCGCCCTTCCGGTGCGCTGATCTGGAAGGGGTCCGATGGCCACGGCCGCATGTCCGACGAACAGTTCCGCGTCCTGAGCGAAGAGATTCAATCAAACTTTCAGGGCGCCAAGAATGCCGGCCGCCCGATGGTGCTGGAGGGCGGGCTGGACTGGAAGCCGATGGGCTTCTCGCCCTCCGACATGGAATTCCAAAAGACCAAGGACACCGCCGCCCGCGAGATTGCGCTGGCTTTCGGGGTGCCGCCAATGCTGCTCGGCATTCCCGGCGATGCGACCTACGCCAATTATCAGGAGGCCCACCGTGCCTTCTACCGGCTGACCGTGCTGCCCTTGGTCTCCAAGGTCACCGCAGCCGTGGCTGATTGGCTGACCGGCTGGACCGGTGAGGTCCTGACCCTGAAACCCGACATTGATCAATTGCCCGCCTTGGCGGCCGAACGCGAGGCGCAGTGGCGCCGGGTTGCCACCGCGGACTTCCTTACGCCCGCGGAAAAGCGGCAGCTGCTGGGGCTGCCCGCACAAGCCCCGGCCAAATGCCAGGCTGAGGGCGGGCAGGAGGAGGGCGGACAGGATGACTGAGCACCCGATGCACGCCTTCGATTGTTCACCGGGATTGCGCCTGTCCGCCCATGAGAGGGTGGCCCAGATCCAGAACGAAGCGGTGAACCGCCGCCTCGACCGGATCGAACAGATGATGGAGCGGCTGGAAAAACGCCTCTGGCTCACCGTCTACGGCGTCGCCGCGGTGATCCTGGCCCAGGCCTTCCAATCCTTCCTGACGGTGCAATTGCCGTAACAACAATAACTTAAGAGGCAGATATCATGCAGGGACCTCCCCGGCTTGAACATAAATTCGCACGCTTCGGCGAGGATCTCTCGCTGAAGGACGCAACAGAAATCAAGGGCTACGCCAGCCTGTTCGGTCAGACCGATCAGGGCGGCGATGTGGTGGTGCGCGGCGCCTATGCCGCGTCCCTCAAGGCGCTCCGGGATCAGGGCCGCACCGTCAAGATGCTGTGGCAGCACGACCCGGCGCAGCCCATAGGCGTCTGGGATGAGGTGCGCGAGGATAAGCGCGGCCTGTATGTGAAGGGCCGCATTCTGACCGCCACACCCAAGGGCGCAGAAGCCGCGGCGCTGATCGGAGCCGGCGCGATTGACGGGCTGTCAATCGGCTACCGCACCGTGAAATCCACCCGCGGCCAGGACGGCACCCGCAACCTGACCCAGGTGGAGCTGTGGGAGGTGTCGCTGGTCACCTTCCCGATGCTGCCCGCGGCGCGGGTGGCGGGTAAATCCACCGGCCTGGATGCCGAGGCCGAGGCGCTGCGCGCATTGGCCGACGGCCTGCGCCAGATCACCCGTGACCTCAAAACAGGACACCCAACATGAGCAATCAAGACCTCCCGGACGTCTCCGGGGATGCAGCGCCCCTGGCGCATGAAGTGAAACAGGCTGTCTCCGGCTTTCTTCATGAATTCAAGGGGTTTCAGAACGACGTGCAATCAAGGCTGAAACAGGCAGAAGAGCGAGTGAACATGCTGGACCGTAAGACAATCTCACAGAACCGCCCCCATCTGGCAGCCAGCCAGGACGCGGGCGCGCCGCATCAAAAGGCGTTCAACGCCTACCTGCGCAGCGGCGACGACGACGGCCTGCGCGGGCTGGAACTGGAAGGCAAGGCGATGTCTACCGCCGTGGGCAGCGACGGCGGCTATCTGGTCGACCCGCAGACCTCCGACACCGTCAAGGCGGTGCTGAACGCCTCCGCCTCGATCCGCGCCGTGGCCTCGGTGGTGCATGTGGAGGCCTCGTCTTACGACGTGCTGATCGACCACAGCGAGATGGGCGCCGGCTGGGCCAATGAAACCGGCCCGGCGGCGGAAACCTCCACCGGCAATATCGACCGCATCTCGATCCCGCTGCATGAACTGAGCGCTTTGCCCAAGGCGTCGCAGCGGCTGCTGGACGACAGCGCCTTTGATATCGAGGGCTGGCTGGCGGGCCGCATCGCCGACAAGTTTTCCCGCTCGGAGGCCGACGCCTTCATCAACGGCGACGGTGTCGACAAGCCCCGCGGTTTCCTCGACTACACCGTGTCCGAGAACGACAGCTGGAGCTGGGGCAACCTCGGCTACAAGGCGACCGGCGTGGACGGAGAAATTGGCAACGGTGACGCGATCATCGACCTGGTCTATGCGCTGGGGGCGGAATACCGCGCCAACGCCACCTTCATTCTGAACTCCAAGACTGCGGGAATGCTCAGGAAACTGAAAGACGCTGATGGCCGGTTCCTGTGGTCCGACGGGCTGGCCGCAGGTGAACCTGCGCGGCTGATGGGCTACCCGGTGCTGATCGCCGAGGACATGCCGGATCCGGCCGCCAACAGCTTTTCCATCGCCTTCGGCGACTTCCGCGCCGGTTACACCATCGCTGAACGCCCGGACCTGCGGGTGCTGCGCGACCCGTTCAGCGCCAAGCCGCATGTGCTGTTCTACGCGACCAAGCGCGTCGGTGGCGACGTTAGCGACTTTGCCGCGATCAAGCTGATGAAATTCGGCGCGAGCTAACGCTTTGCGCTGATGGCGGACCGGCAGACCGGTCCGCCGGCGGGCATGCACCCCACAGTCCTTTGCCGTCCAGCTGCTCCCCTCCGTCCGAGCGGCAAGGGATGGTGCATGCCCGCCGAACCCCACCCGGACAGCAGATCAGGGCCGCATCAGGGGAAGGCCCGCAGGAGTTAGATGATGATGCTGAGCGAAGTGACCCCCGTGCCCGAGGCCGCCCTGCCGCTGGCCCAGTTCAAGGCGCATCTGCGTCTGGGCACCGGCTTTGGCGAGGACAGCCTGCAGGACGAGGTGCTGTTTGGCTTTCTGCGCGCCGCCTTGGCCGCGATTGAGGCAAGAACCGGTAAGGCGCTGATTACCCGCGAGTTTGAACTGGAAATCCGCCACTGGCGCGACCGCGTGCAGATGATCCTGCCCATTGCCCCGGTGCAGGCGGTTTCAGGCGTTGTGATGCGAGACGCAGGCGGCACCGAAACCGTTCTGGACGCCACTCTTTATCACCTGGAGCGCGACAGCCAGCGCCCGCGCCTGCGTCCGGCCGGCAGCCTGCTGCCCGCGATCCCGACAGGCGGCCTGGTGCGGATTTCCCTGCAGGCCGGCATGGCCGCGGATTGGGGCGGCTTACCCGCCGATCTGGGCCAGGCGGTGATGCTGCTGGCCGCCCATTACTACGAATACCGGGCCGACACCGGCCTGCACGGCGGCTGCATGCCCTTTGGTGTCACCAGCCTGATCGAACGCTACCGCTCTCTGCGGCTGACACTGGGGGGCCTGGCATGAAGCGCCCCCCGAACCTGACCTGCAAGCTGGTGCTTGAAGACCCCCAGCGCGCGCCAGACGGCGCCGGCGGCTACAGCGAGACCTGGGTGGCGCTTGGCACCCTCTGGGCAGCGGTGAAATCCCTGACGGGCCGTATGGCTGCTGACAGCGTGTCTTTGCAGAAATACCGTATAACCCTGCGCGCCAGCCCGGATGGCTTTGCATCCCGTCCGCGGCCCGACCAGCGCTTCCGGGACGGAAACCGAATCTACCGCATTGATGCAGTTGCGGAAAATGACCCGGACGCCCGCTACCTCACCTGTTTCGCGGTTGAGGAGGTGAGCGGATGACCTATGCCATCGCAGGCGGGCTGCAATCCGCCGTCTACACCCATCTGACCGGCGACGCGGGTCTGACCGCGCTGGTCGGCAGCGCGATCTATGACGCTATCCCCGCAGGCCCCTTGCCGCAGACCTATGTGGCCCTGGGATCGGAGGAGGTGCTGGACCGGTCCGACAAATCTGCGGGCGGTGCCGAGCACCGGTTTTTCGTCACCGTCACCACCGACACCGCCGGTTTTGCCGGCGCCAAGGCCACCGCCGCGGCGGTCTGCGACGCGCTGGTTGGCGCCTCGGTGCCGCTAACGCGCGGCCAGTTGACCGGTCTGTGGTTCGACCGGGCCAAGGCGGAACGGCTGGCCACCGGCGGCAGGCAGATCACCCTGCGTTTCCGGGCGCGGGTGGATGACGTCTGAACCTCAGAACCTTCTTGAAACCAATTGAAATACATGGAGAAACCCCATGACAGTTCAAAACGGCAAGGACCTCTTGGTCAAAGTGGACATGAACGGCGCCGGCCTGTTTGAGACCATCGCCGGCCTGCGCGCCACGCGGATCAGCTTCAACGCCGAAAGCGTCGATGTGACCAGCCTCGAAAGCCAGGGCGGCTGGCGCGAGCTGCTGGCCGGTGCCGGCGTGCGCTCTGCCAGCATTTCCGGCTCCGGCATCTTCCGGGACGAGGCGACCGACGAACGCGCCCGGCAGTTGTTTTTTGAAGGCCTCACGCCCGAGTTCCAGGTGATCATCCCCGACTTCGGAATCGTGCAGGGGCCGTTCCAGGTCACAGCACTTGAATACGCCGGCAGCCACAATGGCGAGGCAACCTATGAACTGTCGCTCGCCAGCGCCGGCCAGCTCAGCTTTGCGGCGGTGTGACCAATGGTGAACCCGCAGGCAGGCGAGGTTGAATTGCTCGTGAATGGAACCCCTTACGCGCTGAAATTGACGCTCGGCGCGCTTGCGGGGCTGGAGGCTGCGCTGGAGGAAGGCACGCTGGTGGATCTGGTGCAGCGTTTTGAGCAGGGCCGGTTTTCCGCCCGTGACGTGCTGGCGCTGCTGGCGGCCGGTCTGCAGGGCGGCGGGCATGACCTCAGCCGAGATGACCTCGCCGCTGCAACCATCACCGGCGGCCCGATGCAGGCGGCACGGGCGGCGGCGGAACTCTTGGTGCGCAGCTTTGCCGTGCCGGAGAGCAAATGACCGCGCTCGACTGGCCCGCCCTCATGCGCTCCGGGATGGCGGGGCTGAAACTGCTGCCGCGCGACTTCTGGCAGCTGACCCCCGCGGAACTGCGGCTGATGCTGGGTGAGGCCGCAGCACCCCAGCCCCTGGACCGGGACCGATTGGCAGCCCTGATGCAGGACTTCCCCGACATCCCCGGTCCACAGGAAAAGGAGACAACAGATGACTGACTCATCCTCGATGGCAGAACTGGAACTGCAGGGCGAAGCTTTGGGAGAAGCGCTGGACGGTGCCTCTGGAATGGCGGCAACCTTTGCAGAAGTGCTGGGGCGGGTGAAGGAAGGATTTTCCGAAACCGGCCGCGACGCGCAGATCCTGGATCGCAGTCTTTCCAAAGGCTTGCGGCGTGCCTTTGACGGGTTGGTGTTTGACGGCGACAACCTGTCGGAGTCGATGGATACACTCGCGCGCTCGATGATCCGCACCACCTATAACGCCGCGATGAAGCCGGTGACGAACCACGTGGGAGGGCTGATCTCAGACGGCATCGGCAGCTTGGTCGGCAGCATCCTGCCCTTCGCCAACGGCGCCGCCTTCAGCCAGGGCAAGGTGATGCCCTTTGCCAAGGGCGGCGTTGTTTCCGGCCCCACTACTTTCCCGATGCGCGGTGCAACCGGGCTGATGGGCGAGGCCGGGCCAGAGGCGATCCTGCCGCTGACGCGCGGCGCTGACGGATCGCTTGGCGTCCGCAGCCAGGGCGGCGGCGCTGTCAATGTGGTGATGAATGTCTCCACCCCCGACGTCAAAGGCTTTGAACGCAGCCGCAGCCAGATCGCCGCACAGCTGTCCCGCGCATTGTCCCGCGGCGGGCGAAACCGTTAAGGATGGAGGGTAACACCATGAATTTTCACGAAGTCCGCTTTCCCGCCTCGCTCAGCTTCGGCTCTGTCGGCGGCCCGGAACGGCGCACCGATGTGGTGACGCTGGCCAACGGGTTTGAAGAGCGCAACACCCCCTGGGCGCACTCCCGCCGCCGCTATGATGCCGGCCTGGGACTGCGCGCGCTGGAGGATATCGAAACCCTGATCGCCTTCTTCGAGGCCCGCCAGGGGCAGCTTTACGGCTTCCGCTGGAAGGACTGGAGCGATTACAAATCCGCCCGGCCCAGCGCCGATCCGGCTTTCCGCGACCAGGTGATTGCCACCGGTGACGGAAGCACGGTGACGTTCCAGCTGGCCAAGACCTACCGGTCGGGTGAATTCACCTATCAGCGCCCGATTTCGAAACCTGTGGCGGGCAGCGTGCGGGTGGGCATTGAGCAGGATGAACTGCGCGAAACTGTCGACTATGAACTGGACACCGCCACCGGGCTGATCACCCTGGCGCACCCGCCGGAGGTTGGTCTCAGCATCAATGCGGGGTTCGAATTCGATGTGCCGGTGCGGTTTGATACCGCCAGCATCCAGACCAGCGTGGCGTCCTTCCAGGCCGGAGAGGCACCCGCGGTGCCTGTGGTGGAGGTGCGGGTATGAGTAGTCTTTCCAACGAGTTGCAGACCCATCTTCAATCTGGGATTACCACGGTGTGCCGGGCCTGGGCGCTGGAGCGGCGCGATGGCACGGTGCTGGGCTTCACCGATCATGACTGCGTTCTGTCGTTTGATGGCGTCGACTTTCAGCCCGGCAGCGGACTGACCGCACGGGCGGTGCAACAGGCCACCGGCCTCTCGGTCGACAACACCGAGGCGCTGGGGGTGCTGAGCGACGCTGCTGTGCGTGAGGAGGACATTGAGGCGGGCCGCTTTGACGGCGCCGAGGTGCGCTGCTGGCTGGTCAATTGGCAGGATGCTTCGATGCGCTGGCTGCAGTTCCGCGGCTCCATCGGCGAGATCCGCCGCGCGGGCGGCGCCTTTGAGGCCGAACTGCGCGGGCTGACCGAGATGCTGAACCAGCCGTTGGGGCGGATCTATCAGAAGCCCTGCACGGCGGTGCTGGGCGATGGCGTTTGCCGGTTTGACTTGCAGACGCCGGGTTATGCCGTGGAACTGGATGCTGAAGGCGTGGAGCGCAATGAAGTGTTCCGCTGGGAGGCTTTGCCGGGGTTTGAGCCGGATTGGTTCACCGGCGGGCGGCTGTCGGTGCTGAGCGGGCCGGCTGCGGGACTGTGGGCCGCCGTGAAGGCGGATCAAGCCAAGCAGGGCGTGCGCCGGATCACCCTGTGGGAACCGGTCCGCGCGGCAGTGGCGCCGGGTGACACGGTCCGGCTGCAGGCCGGCTGCGACAAGCGCATGGAGACTTGCCGGCTGAAGTTCAACAACCTGCTGAACTTTCAGGGCTTCCCCGATATTCCGGGCGAGGACTGGGTGATGTCGGTGCCGCGCCAGTCCGGCATGAACACCGGCGGGAGCCGGCGATGAGCCGGGTGGTGGCAGCGGCGCGGGGCTGGATCGGCACGCCCTATGTGCATCAGGCCTGCTGCAAGGGCGCGGGCTGCGACTGCCTGGGCCTGATCCGGGGCCTGTGGCGGGAGCTGTACGGGTCCGAGCCCGAAGCGCCGCCTGCCTATACGATGGACTGGTCGGAACCGCAGGGGGCCGAGGCACTGTGGCAGGCCGCGGCGCGGCATCTGGCGGCGAAGCCGCTGGCAAAGGCCAGCCCCGGTGACGTGATCCTGTTCCGGATGCGCGACGGCTCGGTGGCCAAGCATCTGGGCGTGCAATCGGCGGTTTATGAAAAAGAACCAAAGGCCGCCGGGCGGGACGTTGGTAATTCCGGCCCGTCCTTCATCCACGCTTATGCCGGCCACGGGGTTGTCGAAAGCCCGCTGAGCCCGCCCTGGCAGCGCCGCATCGTGGCGCGGTTTCACTTCCCGAAGGAGCTGATCTGATGGCAACCATTCTTCTTTCTGCTGCGGGTGCTGCGATTGGCGGCACAATTGGCGGCACCGTGGCGGGACTGTCCTCGGCAGTGATCGGCCGCGCGGCGGGCGCTACTCTTGGCCGGATGATTGACGAGCGGCTGCTGGGCAGCGGTGCCGACCCGGTGGAGACCGGCAAGGTCGACCGCTTCCGCCTGACCCAGGCCAGCGAGGGCACGCCCGTGACGCAGGTTTATGGCCGGATGCGGCTGGGCGGGCAAGTGATCTGGACCTCGCGGTTTCTGGAAACCTCCCAGACCAGCGGCGGCGGCGGCAAAGGGCGGCCGAGCCAGCCGCAGGTGACCAGCTACAGCTATTCCGTCTCCTTGGCGGTTGCGCTGTGCGAGGGCGAGGTGGCCCATGTCGCCCGTGTTTGGGCTGATGGCGAGGAAGTGGCACCGAAGGATCTGAACATGACCGTTTACCGCGGCACCGCGGACCAGCTGCCCGACCCGGTGATGGAGGCGATTGAGGGGCCGGGGCAGGTGCCCGCCTACCGCGGCACCGCTTATGTGGTGATGGAGAACCTCGACCTTGCGCGTTTTGGCAACCGGGTGCCGCAGTTTTCATTTGATGTTCTGCGCCCCGAACAACCAGCCAGCAGCACCCATGCGCTGGACCTGGGCCAGCTGGTGCAAGGGGTGGCGCTGATGCCTGGCACCGGTGAGTACGCGCTGGCCGCGGATGTGGTGCAGTATTCCGGCGGGCCTGGCGATGCCAAGCCGGCCAATGAGCATACGCCCTCCGGTCTCAGCGACCTCAAGACCTCGCTGAACGCCTTGGAGGCGGAGCTGCCGGCCTGCGGTGCGGCCTCCTTGATTGTGTCGTGGTTCGGCGGCGATTTGCGCTGCGGCGTTTGCACGCTGAAGCCCAAGGTGGAGCATAAGGATGCCGAAGGAAACATGGCTTGGTCCGTCAGCGGCGTGACCCGCGCGGCGGCAGAGGAGGTTTTGAAGGAAGACGGCGAGCCGCTTTATGGCGGCACCCCCGCGGATGCCTCGGTGATCCAGTCGATCCAAGAGATGCAGGGCCGCGGCCTGCGGGTGATGTTTTATCCGTTCATCCTGATGGATCAGGCAGAGGGCAACGACCTGCCCGATCCCTGGACCGGCGGCGCCAGCCAGCCGCACCTGCCCTGGCGCGGGCGGATTACGTTGTCAGCTGCTCCAGGGCAACCGGGTTCCCCCGATGGCACCGCTGCAGCGGAGGCGGAGGTGGCGGATTTCTTCGGCACCGTGACGGCGGCGGATTTCATCGTGGGGGATGGCAGCGTCACCTACACCGGACCCGAGGAATGGAGCCTGTCCCGCTTTATCCTGCATAACGCCGCGCTGTGCGCGGCGGCGGGCGGGGTCGAGGCGTTCTGCATCGGTTCGGAAATGCGGGCGCTGACGCAGATCCGCGGCACCGATGGTTTTCCTGCAGTTTCGGCGCTCAAGGCATTGGCAGCTGAGGTGCGCGCGCTTCTGGGGGCGGAGACCAAGATCGGCTATGCCGCCGACTGGTCGGAATACTGGGGCTACCAGTCGCCGGAGGGAAACCGGTATTTCCATCTGGACCCGCTGTGGGCGGATGCGAATACCGACTTCATCGGCATCGACAACTACATGCCGCTCAGCGACTGGCGCGAGGGCGCGGACCATCTCGACGCGCTGGCGGGCGTGCCGGCGATCTATGACCTCGGCTACCTCAGCAGCAATGTGGAGGGCGGCGAGGGGTTTGACTGGTATTACCACTCCTCCGAAGCCCGCGAAGCGCAGATCCGCACCCCGATTAGTGACGGCGCCCATGATGAGGCTTGGGTGTGGCGTTACAAGGATATCCGCAGCTGGTGGATGAATGACCACCATGAGCGGATCGGCGGCGTGCGGCAGGCGGTGCCGACGGAGTGGGTGCCGCAGTCCAAGCCCATCTGGTTCACCGAGCTTGGCTGCGCCGCCATCGACAAGGGCACCAATCAGCCCAACAAGTTTCTGGACCCGAAAAGCTCGGAATCCAAACTGCCGCGTTATTCCAACGGGTTGCGGGACGATCTGATGCAGATTTCCTATCTGCGGGCGTTTCTGGGCCATTGGGGGGACGCAGCGAACAATCCGCTGTCGGAGGAATACGAGGGGCGGATGCTGGATATGTCCAACGCCTATGTCTGGGCCTGGGACGCGCGGCCGTTTCCGGCCTTTCCCAGCCGGATTGAGATCTGGAATGACGGCGAAAATTACCTGCGCGGCCATTGGCTGAACGGGCGCGCCGGGCAGCGCACGCTGGCCTCTGTGGTGGAGGAAGTGTGCCAGAAGGCGGGCCTTTATGACATTGATGCCACCGGGCTTTACGGCGTGGTGCATGGGTATGTGAACCCGGATGTCGCGGACGCCCGCGCGGTGCTGCAGCCCTTGATGCTGCGGCACGGGTTTGACGCGGTGGAACGCGACGGGCTGCTGACATTCCGGATGCGCAAAGGGACTGGGGCCGAAGCGCTGAAGCTGGCGCATCTGGCCGAGAGCGCGGAGATGGACGGCAGCCTGGAGCTCGCCCGCGCCAGCGAGGCAGAGCTGGCGGGCCGGGTGCGGCTGCGCTTTACCGAATGGGGCGGCGACCATGCCGCCGGCTCGGTCGAGGCAGTCTTGCCCGATGAGGCAACGCATAGCGTCAGCCAGAACGAGCTGCCGCTGGCACTGACCCGGGCCGAGGCGCGCCAGACCGTCAGCCGCTGGCTGGCCGAGGCGCGGATCTCGCGCGATACCGCACGGTTTGCGCTGCCGCCGTCGATGCTGCATCTGGGGGCGGGGGATGTAGTCTCGCTGCCGGCGGATGGCAAGCATCAGCTTTACCGCATCGACCGGGTGGAGCAGGCAGAAGCGCAGATGGTGGAGGCGGTCAGGATCGAACCGGGCACCTATGACCTGGCCGCGGTGGCGGAGGAGCTGCCGGGGGTGAATGCCTTTGCCGCGCCCGGGCCGGTGCTGCCCCTGTTCATGGACCTGCCCTTGATGCGCGGCGATGAGGTGCCGCATGCGCCGCATCTGGCGCTGACCGCGGCGGCCTGGCCCGGCAGCGCGGCGGTTTACGGATCCGGGGCGGATGAGAATTACACGCTGGAGCAGGTGATTGCCGCGCGGCAGGTGGTCGGTGTCACGGAAACGCCGCTGTTTGCCGCCGCGGCCGGGCGCTGGGATCTGGGCGCGGATCTGCAGGTGAAGCTGATCTCCGGTTCCTTGGAAAGCCGCACGGCGGAGGCGGTGCTGAACGGCGCCAATGCCGCTGCGATCGGCGATGGCACATCCGGCAACTGGGAGCTGTTCCAGTTCCGCGAGGCGGAGCTGATTGCGCCGCAGACCTACTTGCTGCGGGGCCGTTTGCGCGGCCAGCAGGGCACGGATGCGCTGATGCCTGAGGTCTGGCCTGCGGGGTCCTTTTTGGTGCTGCTGGATGACACCCCGGTGCAGATGGAGCTGGCGCCGGAGCAGCGGCGGCGGCTGCGGCACTACCGGATCGGGCCGGCACGGCGGGCGCTGGAGGACCCCTCTTATCTGCATCTGCAGGAGAGTTTTGAGGGCATTGGCCTGCGCCCCTATGCGCCGGTGCATTTGCGGCTTGGCGGCGGGCTTGGCAGTGACTTGAACACGACGTGGATCCGCCGCACCAGGATCGAGGGCGACAGCTGGGAACTGGAAGAGGTGCCGCTGGGCGAAGAGGTCGAATCCTATCGCATCCGGGTGATGCGCGGCGGCACGGTGCTGAGGGAAGAAACCTCTGCCGCGCCGGGCTGGACCTATCCGGCTGCAGCACAGGCCGACGATGGTGCGCAGGCGGGGGATGTGCTGGACGTGGCGCAGCGGTCGGCGCGGTTCGGTGCCGGACCGGCAGCGCGGGCCCAACTGGGATGATGCACCCGGTGCTGCCCGGCGATGTGTCGGCGGTGGCACGGGCCTTGCTGGCGGTTCGGGATGCGGACCGCCAGCGCCTGTGCCGGCGGATCTTTGGCGGCGCGTCGGAGGCAGCGGCTTATGCGGGGCTGACAGGCCGCCTGCACCCGCGTTGGGGCGACGGAAGCTTGAGTGCGGCGGCGCGGAGATTTGATTTGGCCGCTGAGCCGTTTCTGGATGATCCTATATATCTCAACTGCTCCCGCCTGGTGCTGCGGGAACTGGCGCGGCATCTCCGTATCGCAGGAGTGGCTCCCGCCCGCTGATCCATGCAGGAAACCTGCCCGGCCAGCCGTTGGGCGCAGCGCCGCCTGCCGGCGGCGCGGGTGCGCGCGCCTTGGCAGACTGGCGGGGTCAAGGAGGGCCGCAGGCCCCCGCGCCCCGGCGCGGCTTGTCCTTGAGGCTGTCAGGCTGGCCGTACACTTGGGCAGGCGTCTTGAGGACGCAGAATGCGCCCCCAAGCGCTTCTCAGCAAAATCTATTGGCCAAGAGAGGCGGAACTTCTGCTGGCTTGCTGGTTGAGTAATGACAGGTGAAATCAAGTCTCCAAGCCGCGCGCCGCAGGCGTGCGGCGCCGGTCGTTTCGGGCAAAGCCCGAAGCGAAACACCTCTGTCCGGCGTTACCCGGATGCGCAGGAAATGCATTTGAGCGCTGCCGGGTCCAGCTGCAGGCGCTTCAGGGCGATGTCCTCGCCGCAGTCTTCGCAAAACCCGTATTCACCCGCGTCCATACGGGAAAGCGCGGTCTGCAAGCGCTGGGTTTCAACCGCGCGGCGGGCGGCCTGGGCCTTGGCCATGGCCTGTATCTGCAGGGCGTCCATGCGCGACAGCCGGCCGACCATCTGCTGATCCAGCTCCACCACACCCTGCGCCTCCGCGCCAAGGGCATCCTCTGCCGCCAACTCTGCCAGGCGGGCGGTGATCTGCTGCCTCAGCGCAGCCTGACCGGACTCATTCATTTCAAAAATATGCCTCATCACGGGTTTGCGTTTGCTGCAATCCACCTTAGATGGGTAGTCTGAGCGGAGAAAGGACGTTGACCCATGGCAAAAACACAGCAAGCCGTTACTCCGGTGGATCCCGTATGGGACCGTATCACCCGCGAAGCTGAGGAGGCCGTGGCCACCCAGCCGCTGATGGGCGGGCTGGTCCATGCCTGCATCCTGCACCACAAGACGCTGGAGAAGGCGCTGTCCTACCGGATCGCTGCCAAGCTGTATTCAAACGAGATGTCGATGACAATCCTGCGGGAAATTGTCGATGACGCCTATGCGGACTGCCCGGAACTGGTGGAGGCGGCGCGTGCCGACCTGATGGCGATCAACGAACGCGATCCGGCCAGCCACCGGCTGCTGCAGCCGATCCTGTATTTCAAGGGGTTCCAGGCGGTGCAGGCCTACCGGGTCAGTCACTACCTGATGGAGCAGGGGCAAAAGGATCTGGCCTATTTCTTTCAGATGCGCACCTCCGAGATCTTTGGCATCGACATCCATCCCGGCGCCCGGATCGGCAAGGGGATCATGATCGACCATGCCCATTCCATCGTGATCGGCGAGACCGCGGTGGTCGGCGACAATGTGTCGATGCTGCATTCGGTGACACTGGGCGGCACCGGCAAGGAAGAGCAGGACCGCCATCCGAAAATCGGCGATGGCGTTCTGATCGGCGCCGGGGCAAAGGTGCTGGGCAATATCAAGGTCGGCCATTGCAGCCGCATTGCCGCCGGGTCGGTGGTGCTGCAGGAAGTTCCGCCTTGCACCACGGTTGCCGGTGTTCCGGCGAAGATTGTCGGCGAGGCGGGCTGCGACCAGCCCTCGATCAATATGGATCAGGTGGTGCCTGCAGGGTCTCCTTCGGCAGAGTGAGACATCTGGTGCCGGCCGCGGGATTTGAGTATTTATGAAAAGATGAAGGGGGCGGTCCGGCGCCCCTTTTTTGCGTCAATTGAGGCGGGTAAGCAGCTGGGAATTATACTCCTTTCTCAGGCTGGCCTGCGTGTCATCCTGCTGCTTCCGGTCCGTGGGCGGGCATTTGGTTCTGCTTTGGACGGAACGCCTTGAACATCAGTCTTCCCTTGCGCGGCTACGGTGGCCTCTCCTTGATCGGCGGAGCGAGGATTGGCATATGTTTGGGGCGTCTATTGCAATCTGAGAACACAGGAACGGGGGAACGACGATGATTTACACAACTGAAGGCCGCGGGCGGCTGTATGGTTCGATCCTGGAAACCGTGGGCAACACACCCGCGATCCGGCTGAACCGGATTGCGCCGGATCATGTGCAGATTTATGTGAAGTTTGAGGCGTTCAACCCAGCGGGATCGGTGAAAGACAGGCTGGCGCTGAACATCATCGAGGCTGCTGAACGCGAGGGCCGGCTGGCACCGGGGCAGACCGTTGTGGAGGCGACCAGCGGCAACACCGGCATTGGCCTGGCCATGGTCTGCGCCGCCAAGGGTTATCCGCTGGTGATTACCATGCACGACGGGTTCTCGGTCGAGCGGCGCAGGCTGATGCGGATGCTGGGCGCCAAGGTGGTGCTGACCCGCAAGGAGGACAAGGCAGTTGGCATGGTGGTGAAGGCAAAGGAGCTGGCGGAAGCCAACGGCTGGTTCCTGGCGCATCAATTCGAGACCAAAGACAATGCCGACATCCATGAGAGTACAACTGCGCGGGAGATCCTGGGCGATTTCGACGGCCAGCGGCTGGACCATGTGGTGCTGGGCTATGGCACCGGCGGCACCGTGTCGGGTCTGGGACGGGTTCTGAAGGGCACGCGGCCGGATCTGAAGATCACCCTCAGCGAGCCGGCCAATGCGGCATTGGTGCAGTCCGGTGAGGCGCAGGCGCGCAACGGTGAGGGCGAGCCTGCGGCAACGCATCCGGCGTTCAACCCGCATCCGATTCAGGGCTGGACCCCGGATTTCATTCCGCTGGTGCTGCAGGAGGCGCTGGACAAGGGCTATTTCGACGCGCTGGAGCCGGTGAACGGCGACGACAGCATTGCCTGGTCCAAGCGGCTGGCGGCTGAGGAAGGCATCCTGACCGGGATTTCCGGCGGCGCCAGCCTGGCAGCGGCGATCAAAGTGGCGGAGACCGCGCCGGAAGGTTCGGTGCTGCTGGTGATGCTGCCGGATAC
>NZ_LUKH01000028.1:0-52902 GCF_001593695.1 Leisingera sp. F5
GGACTATACCGCGAAACTGGATGCAGCGATTGCCAGCCTTCACGACGAGGGCCGCTACCGGACCTTTATCGACATCGAGCGCAAGAAGGGCCATTTCCCGCATGCGGTCTGGACCCGCCCCGATGGCAGCCAGCAGGACATCACCGTCTGGTGCGGCAATGACTATCTGGGCATGGGCCAGCATCCGGTTGTGCTGGACGCGATGCATGATGCCATCGATTCCACCGGTGCAGGCTCCGGCGGCACCCGCAATATTTCCGGCACCACAGTATACCATAAGCAGCTGGAGGCCGAACTGGCCGACCTGCACGGCAAGGAAGCCTCACTGCTGTTCACCTCGGCTTATATCGCCAATGACGCGACTCTTTCGACGCTGCCCAAGCTGTTCCCGGGTCTGATCATCTATTCCGATGCGCTGAACCATGCCTCAATGATCGAGGGCGTACGCCGCAATGGCGGTGCCAAGCGCGTCTTCCGCCACAATGACGTGGCGCATCTGCGCGAACTGCTGGAAGCGGACGATCCCAAGGCGCCCAAGCTGATTGCCTTTGAATCGGTTTATTCGATGGACGGTGACTTTGGCCCCATCGAAGCGCTGTGCGATCTGGCCGATGAATTCGGCGCACTGACCTATATCGACGAGGTCCACGCTGTTGGCATGTACGGCCCGCGTGGCGGCGGTGTCACCGAGCGCGACCGCCTGGCCCATCGTATCGACATCATCAATGGCACCCTGGCCAAGGCTTACGGTGTGATGGGTGGCTATATCGCGGCGTCGGCCAAGATGTGCGACGCCATCCGCTCATATGCGCCGGGCTTCATCTTCACCACCTCGCTGGCGCCGTCGGTTGCGGCGGGGGCGGCGGCTTCGGTGGCTTATCTGAAAGGCGCACAGGATCTGCGCGACAAACATCAGGATCAGGCCAAGGTGCTGAAATTGCGGCTGAAAGGCCTGGGGCTGCCGATCATCGATCATGGCAGCCACATCGTTCCGGTGATTGTCGGCAACCCGGTTCATACCAAGGTGCTGTCCGACCATCTGCTGGAAGACTACGGCATCTACGTGCAGCCAATCAATTATCCGACGGTGCCGCGCGGCACCGAGCGGCTGCGGTTCACGCCGTCGCCGGTGCACGGGCCCAAGGAGATCGACGCGCTGGTCCAGGCGATGGACTCATTGTGGTCGCATTGTGCGCTGAATCGTGCCGAACTTGCCGGGTAACATACTGATCAGTGTAAATTTACCTTCGGTGTGTTACGCTGTTGTCAATCAATGAGCGGATCTGAGTCGCAACTGTGATTCTTTCACCGCTCTGAACAGATTGCGGCAGGCAAAAATGGGACAGCAGGCATGATCGGGCGCTTCACCCAGCGCAAGCAAGAAGAGCATGGCGGAACGGCAAAACCGAAGGGTTTTGACGATTTTGAGCTGAAGCTCGGCGACGTGATGCGCGGTGAGCGGGCAACGATGGGAAAGTCGTTGCTTGATGTCCAGCGCGAGTTGCGGATCAAGGCGTCCTACATCGCCGCGATCGAGAATTCAGACCCTTCCGCCTTTGACACACCCGGATTCATTGCCGGGTATGTGCGTTCCTATGCACGCTATCTGAACATGGATGCAGAAGAGGCGTTTCAGGATTTCTGCACCGAAAGCGGTTTTACTGTTGCCCATGGCATGTCTGCCGAAGCGTCCAGCCGGACCAAAGGCGGCGCCGCCACGGCGGTGACGTCCACCGGGCTGGGCGGCGATGCCTTTGCCTCGCCCAATGCGCCGTTTATTCCGGCCCCCAGCAGTTTTCTCAGCCAGATCGAACCGCGTGCAGTCGGCTCGCTGATGGTGCTGGCGGCGCTGATCGGCGGCATTGGCTATGGCGGCTGGGCTGTGCTGAAGGAAGTGCAGCAGGTGCAGTTTGCACCAGTGGATCAGACCCCGGCGGTGCTGGCTGATCTTGACCCGCTCAACAGCGCGGTTCTGGAGATTGCCGAAGGCACCCAGGATCCGGCAGCTGAGGCACTGGACCGGCTCTACCGCCCGCAGGCGCTGGATGTGCCGGTTCTGGTGGCGCGCGATGCGCCGATCTCGACCCTGGACCCCTCCACGCTGGGCAACTTTGCTGCGCCCGAAGTGCCCTCGCTGGGCTTTGCCGAAGCCAGCCTGCCTTATGAGGGCGAGGGCTCTCTGCAGCAGGTGCCGCAGGTGGTGGCTGAGGTCGAGCCTGGCGTTGAAATGGTTGCGGTGCGCCCGTCCTGGGTGCAGGTTACCGCTGCGGACGGCAGCGTGATCCTGGAAACCATCATGGACGCGGGCCAACGGTTCGAAGTGCCTTTGACCGAAGACGCCCCGCGCCTGCGCACCGGCGAAAGCAGCGCGATCTACTTTGCGGTGAACGGTGAACATTTCGGCCCCGTCGGCGAACGCGGCCAGGTGTCCAAGAACATCGACCTGTCGATGGATGCGATCACCGGCCGGTTTGCGCTGGCCGATCTCGCTGATGGCCGCAACGAAGCACTGGCAACCCTGGTGGCCGAGCTGCAGGCGGACCAGCCCGCCGAGTAACTGTTCCCGGATTTGTGCCCGGCGAATCCCGCCGGAAGGGGCGGGCTGCCATTGCGGCGCCGCCTTTCAGCACGTATCTAGCTGCTAACAGGAACCAGCCGGGACGCATTCCTCATGTCGATCAACCATATCCGCCCCTGGCGCCATATCGAGCGCCGCAAAAGCCGCCAGATCCATGTCGGCAATGTGCCGGTCGGCGGCGACGCCCCGATTGCGGTGCAGACCATGACCAACACGCTGACCACCGATGTGGCCGGCACCATTGCACAAATCCAGGCCGCGGCTGAGGCCGGCGCGGATCTGGTTCGGGTGTCGGTCCCGGATGAGGCGTCCTCGAAAGCGCTTAAGGAGATTGCCCGCGAAAGCCCGGTGCCGATCGTGGCCGACATCCATTTCCACTACAAACGCGGGATTGAGGCTGCCGAGGCCGGCGCCGCCTGCCTGCGCATCAACCCGGGCAACATCGGCGATGAAAAACGCGTGGCCGAGGTGATCAGGGCCGCCCGCGACCACAATTGCTCGATCCGCATCGGGGTGAATGCCGGCTCTCTGGAAAAGCACCTCCTGGATAAATACGGCGAACCCTGCCCTGAGGCGATGGTGGAGAGCGGCCTCGACCACATCCGCATCCTTCAGGATCACGATTTCCACGAATTCAAGATTTCTGTGAAAGCCTCAGATGTCTTCATGTCCGCTGCCGCCTACCAGCAACTGGCCGAGGCCACCGATGCGCCGATCCATCTAGGGATCACCGAGGCGGGCGGCTTTGTCTCCGGCACCATCAAATCCGCGATCGGTCTGGGGCAACTCCTGTGGATGGGCATCGGCGACACCTTGCGCGTGAGCCTTTCTGCTGATCCGGTGGAGGAAGTGAAAGTCGGCTTTGAGATCCTGAAATCCCTTGGCCTGCGCCACCGCGGCGTCAACATCATCTCTTGTCCCAGCTGCGCCCGGCAGGGATTCAACGTGATCAAGACGGTGGAAACGCTGGAAGAACGGCTTGCCCACATCCACACCCCGATGAGCCTTTCGATCATCGGCTGCGTAGTGAACGGCCCCGGCGAGGCACTGATGACGGATGTCGGTTTCACCGGCGGCGGTGCCGGCTCCGGCATGGTCTATCTGGCAGGCAAGGCCAGCCACAAGATGTCCAACGAACAGATGGTCGACCACATCGTTGAAGAAGTCGAGAAAAAGGCCGCCCAGATCGAGGCGGCCCAAGAGGCAGCTGAGTAAGGCGCCTCAAAACGCCCTTCAACTCTTCACCTTTGAAAAAACACTCCGGGGTCCGGGGCAGCGCCCCGGTTCCGCCGGTCCCATTTTCGGCTTCAGCTTTGCTGGTCGCGGATCTCGGCGACCATGATCTCCATCTGATCGGCGGGCAGGTAGCCGCGCAGCAGCTCATTTCCCAGTACAAATGTCGGGGTGCCGGAGATTGCCATCTTCTGTGCCAGCGCGCGGGTCTGGCGAAGCTCAGCCGTTACTTCTTCGCTGTCCATTTTGGCAAAGATCGCCTCGGCATCCAGGGATAACCCCTCTGCCAGACGGCGCAGGGCAACCTCGTTCGGTTCACTGCCGAATTCGATCAGCGCATCATGCACCTGTTTATAGGCCTCGCCCCCAGCCACAAGTTTGGCGGCCACAGCAAACCGTGACGACAGAACCGAAGCTTCGCCCAGGATCGGGAATTCCTTGATGACCAGGCGGATATTGCCGTCGCCTTTCACCAGCTTTTCCACCTCGGGGGCTGCCCGGCGGCAATAGCCGCAACGGTAGTCCATGAACTCTACCAGGGTGATGTCGCCGTCGGGGTTGCCGCCAACCCAGGAATAGCCATCGTTTTGCAGCTCTGCCAGGTTGTCGGCGACCAGCGTGTCATCGCGGACAGCCTCGGCCTGCTGCTGGCGCTGTTCCAGCAGATCAACCGCTTCCAGGATCAGCTCAGGGTTCTCCAGCAGATAGGCACGGATCTGTTCGCCAAAAGCCTCGCGTTCGGATTCGGACATATTGTCGAGGTCCAGCGCCTGCGCCGGGGTGCTCAGCAGGGCGAGGGCGGTGGCAGCCGCTGTGGCAGCGCGGGTAAAGGGTTTCATTTTCGTCTTTTCCTTTTCTGAGCTTGTTCATAGGCCACCAGCACATCCTGAGCCCGCCGCGCGGCGGCGGATCCTGCAGGCAGCTGGGCGACGGCCCGTTTGGCATGAATTCCGGCGTCATCCAGACGCCCTTGCAAGGCATAGCGTTCAGCAGTGACCAGCGCCGCCAGGCCGCGTTGCCCGGTCTTGGCATAGGCCAGCGACATGTCGCGCAGCAGCACCTGGTTGCGGAAGTCAATGGCGCGGGCGCGTTCCATGGATTTGAGCGCTGCCCTGGGCTGGCCCGCTGCCAATTGCGCACGGCCATAGCCGGAAAGGATCAGCGGATCCTTGGGGGCAAGGCTGACAGCCTTGCCATAGGCGGCCAGGGCCGCGGACCATTGCCGGTTTTCAATCAGAATCTGGCCCTTGAGTTCGTGATAGAAGGGATCGGCAGGCCGGATTGCCAGCGCGCCATTGACCGCCCTCAGCGCCTTTTTCAGATTTCTCTGCCGGTGATAGGCGGCGGCCTCGCGCATCAGGCGCACGTCCTTGTACTGTTCCTCGCGCACCCGGCGCAGGGTCCACTTCGGCGACCGGGTAAACCCCGACAGCTTGCCGCGCACCCTAGCGAACCAGTAATCGGCCTCGGCACTGGTCTGGCCCTTGTCGCCATGCGCCGCCAGATAGGCCTGGGCGGCGCGGATGCGGTCGCGGCTTAAGGGATGCGAGCGGGTATAGGGATCCTGGCTGCCCGCACTCAGCACTTCCTGACCGGCAAAGGCGCGGTGCAGATCGACCAGCCCCTGCGGACTGACGCCTGCACGGTTCAGATAGTCCGCAGCGGACCGGTCGGCCGAGCTTTCCTCGGCCCTGGTATGAGACAGAAAACCGCGCAGTGCGGAATTTTGCGTGCCGATGGCAATGCCGCCCGCCGCGTCGCCCGCGCCAGCCGCAGCCGCCAGAACCGCAAGAGCCACGCCCAAACCGGCAGCGCTGTTTGCCGAGCGCAGGTTCTGCATCCGCCGTGCCAGGTGGCCATTGGTGATATGGGCCGCCTCATGGGCGATCACCGCCTGCAGCATCTCGGGGGAGGTCACCTTCAGGATCAGCCCGTAATTCACGAATATCGTTCGCGAATCCAAGACAAAAGCATTGAAGGCGGAATCGTTGACCAGCAGGATCCGGACCCGATTCGCATTCAGCCCCGCGGCCCGCAGTACCGGTGCGGCCAGCTTGTTCAGACCGTATTCCACATCCGGATCGCGCAACAGCGAGATCGACGCCGCCTGCGCCGCCGCTGCAAATTGAAACAGCGCGCAAAGCACAAAAGCCGGGATTGACGCCAGCCGGAAGAAACGGTCAAAACTCATGCGCGCACCATGGGAGATCAGAATGCGAAACTCAAGCCGATCCAGCGTTGATCCGTTTATTGTGATGGACGTGATGGAGGCCGCCCGCCAGGCCGAAGACGCCGGCCGCCATATCATTCATATGGAGGTGGGGCAGCCATCGACCGGAGCGCCCTCCGGTGCCTTGAAGGCGCTGGGGAATGCATTGAAAAACAACGCTTTGGGCTATACTGTTGCATTGGGTCTGCCGGAGCTGCGCCAGCGCATCGCACGGTTGTACGGCGATTGGTACAATGTTGATCTGAACCCGGAGCGGGTGATCGTGACGCCGGGTTCCTCCGGCGCCTTTCTGCTGAGTTTCACTGCTCTGTTTGACAGCGGCGACAGGGTGGGGATCGGCGCGCCGGGCTACCCGTCCTACCGGCAGATCCTCAAGGCGCTGGGGCTGACGCCGGTGGACATTCAGACCGCACCGGAAAACCGGCTGCAGCCAGTCGCTGCGGACCTTGCCGGGCAGGATCTTGCAGGGTTGATGGTGGCCTCGCCCGCCAACCCGACCGGCACCATGCTGGACCATGCCGCGATGGGCGCGCTGATTGATGCGGCGCGGGGCGAGGGGGCCAGTTTCATTTCGGACGAAATTTATCACGGGCTTGAATATGAGGCGAAGGCCGTCACCGCGCTGGAGCTGACGGATGAGGCTTACATCATCAACTCCTTCTCCAAGTTCTTCTCCATGACCGGCTGGCGGGTCGGCTGGATGGTGGTGCCGGAGGATCATGTGCGGGTGGTCGAACGCATTGCCCAGAACATGTTCATCTGCGCGCCGCACGCCAGCCAGGTGGCCGCGCTTGCGGCGATGGACTGCGAGGAGGAGCTGCGCGAGAACCTGGCTGTTTACGCGAGGAACCGCCAGCTGATGCTGGACGGGCTGCCCAAGGCCGGCTTCACCAAGATCGCGCCGCCGGACGGGGCGTTTTATGTTTATGCCGATGTGTCGGACCTGACCGCCGACAGCCGCAGCTTTGCCGCGGAAATCCTTGATAGTGCTGGCGTTGCCGTCACGCCGGGGCTGGATTTTGACCCCGTGCGCGGCGCCACGACGCTGCGGTTCTCCTATGCGCGCTCCACTGCGGATATCGAAGAAGGGCTGGCGCGGCTGGAGAAGTTCATGGCCGCGCGCGGCTGACCACAGAAGGCGGATTTTCAATTCCGGTGGAATTGCCTAGTCTGCGCCGAAAACCAAGAACCGGGGTTCAGGCATGGGCAGACTGCTTACCTTCATCACGCTGATCTGGCTGCTGGCAGGCGGCGCCTGGGCACAGGGATTCAGCGGGCTGGCACGCATTGATGCGCAGATCAGCCAGGTCCGCGATTCGGGGCGGGGCGCCGAGGTGGTTCTTGGGCTCAGCCAGGGGGTGCCGTACCGGCTGTTCACCCTGGCGGAGCCGCCAAGGCTGGTGCTGGATTTCCAGGAAGTCGACTGGACCGGGCTGAGGGCGGAGACATTGCTGCAGGGCGAGCAAATCACCGCGGCGCAATTCGGCACCTATGTGCCGGGCTGGTCGCGGCTGGTTCTGCAGCTGGCAGAGCCGATGAAGGTTTCCACGGCAGCAATGACAGTCGATCAGGTGACTGCAGCGGCCCGGCTGGCAGTGTCGCTGGAACCGGCAACCGCGGAAGAATTTGCCGCCAGTGCCGGCGCACCGCAGGATCCGCGCTGGGACCTGCCTGCGCCGCAAACCATGCCAGGCAAGGGCGCGCGCGATGAAAATGCGCCGCTTCTGGTGATGCTGGACCCGGGCCACGGCGGCATCGACCCGGGGGCGGAGACTGAGCATGTCATAGAAAAACACCTGATGCTGCAATTCGCACGTGAGCTGGGCGAGGCGCTGCTGCGGTCCGGCCAGTTCACCGTGCTGCTGACCCGCGACGATGACTACTTTGTCTCGCTGGAACGGCGCATCGCCATGGCGCATCAGGCCGGGGCGGATGTGTTCATTTCGCTGCATGCCGACACGATTTCCGAGGGCCGGGCGCATGGTTCCACGGTTTACACGCTGTCCAAGGAAGCCTCTGACGTGGCCTCGGCCAAGCTGGCCGAGCGGCACCTGCGTGGCGATCTTCTGTCCGGCACCGACCTGAGTGAAGCGGACGACAAGGTGACGGCTGTGATGCTGGATCTGGCCCGCCAGGAGACCCAGCCGCGCAGCGATGCCTTGGCAGTGGCGCTGATCGACGGGCTGCGGGGGCAGGGGCGGCCGATTAATAACAGGCCGCTGCGCTCGGCCGGGTTTTCGGTTCTGAAATCCGCTGATATCCCCTCTGTACTGGTCGAGATCGGCTTTTTGTCCAGCAAGCGGGACCTTGAGAACCTTGTGGATCCGGATTGGCGGGCCAAGGCCGCGCGCGGCATTTTGAACGGGCTGATTACCTGGCGCGCGCAGGACGACGCCCGCCGCGCGCTGGTGCGGCAATAGGGGCTTGCGGTGAAACTGATCTGGATGTCCGATCTGCATTTCGAGGCTGAGGGGCTGGTGCTGGGCCACGACCCGCGTCTGCGGCTGCAGGCTGCCGTAGACTTTATCGCCGAGCACCATTCGGATGCCGCCGCATGTCTGATCACCGGTGACTTGGTGGAAACCGGAACCGTGCGGAATTATCAGGCGTTGAAGGGATTTCTTGACGGCTTGCCGATGCCGGTTCTGCCGATGACCGGCAATCATGATGACCGCGCTGCGTTGCGTGCGGTGCTGCCGTTGCCGGCTGCCGCAATGCCTGAATTCATCCAATACCGCTGCGATTTCGGCGGCCTCGCTGTCCTCTGCCTGGATACGCTGATTCCGGGTGCGGCTGCCGGCGTCCTCTGCGCAGAGCGGATGGGCTGGCTGAAGGCAGAACTGGACGCGCTGAACGGGCGGCCCGTCATCGTGGCCATGCACCACCCGCCAATGACGCTGGGCCTGCCGATGCAGGACCCGGACAATCTGCGGAACGGGGACGCGCTGCTGACGCTGCTTGCTGAACACCCCAACGTGCTGCATCTGCTGGCGGGGCACGTGCACCGGCCCTGTTCCGGCACCGCGCGGGGTATCCCCTTTACCACAGCAAAATCAGTGCTGTACCAGGCTCCAGGCCCGCGTCCCGAATGGGCCTGGAGCAGCTTTCTGCCCGCTGCTGAGGCTCCGGCGCTGACGGTACTGGACTACTCCGCAGGCGGGCTGACCCTGCAGCAATGCCAGTTCTGTGACCACGGCTTGGGTGCTCCCGCTGCGTAAGGCACCGCACAGGGCGGGGAATTGTGCTAGAATTCTCCCATCTCTCTGGCATATATCCGCTGTTTCCTGTTTTGACCCGGGGGACTGCCGCACCTATATAGGCGGCACCCCGCGAGAAAGGCCAAACCCGTGCTCAGGTTCATACTCTCCTTCTTTGGTTCCATCTTCAGCACCATCACCCTTGGGGTGGCGATGGTGGCGTTGACCATTGGCGCGGTGTTCTGGATCTATGGGCGCGATCTGCCAAGCCATGAATCCCTGGCCCAGTACCAGCCGCCGACGATCAGCCGGATTTATTCCGGCGAAGGCCATATGATTGACGAGTTTGCCAAGGAGCGCCGCCTGTTCACGCCGTCGGCGGATATTCCGGACCTGGTGAAACAGGCTTTTATCTCGGCCGAAGACAAGAATTTCTACAGCCACGCCGGTTATGACGCCCGCGGTATCGCCGCGGCGGCGGTTGAGGCGGTCCGTTCGCGCGGGGCCAACGTGCGTGGCGCTTCGACCATCACCCAGCAGGTGATGAAGAATTTCCTGCTGTCCGGCGACCGCCGCGCCGAGCGCAAGATCAAGGAGATCATCCTCGCCACCCGGCTGGAGGAGACGCTTGATAAAGAACGGATCCTGGAGCTGTATTTGAACGAGATCTTCCTGGGCCAGAACTCCTATGGCGTGACGGCGGCAGCGCAGACCTATTTCAACAAGACCCTGGGGGAACTCGCTCCGCATGAGGCGGCAACGCTGGCCGCGATGCCCAAGGCGCCGTCGGATTACCACCCGGTGCGCCAAAAGGAACGGTTGCTGGCACGCCGCGACTACGTGCTGCGGGAAATGCGCGAGAACGGTTATATTTCGAAAGACGTCTATGATGTAGAAGTGGCGCAGCCATTGCGCTCGGTGCAGAACGGCGATTTTGAAGGCTTCCGCACCGCGCTGCCGCCGCGTGATTATTTCACCGATGAAATCCGCCGCCAGCTGACCCAGGATTTTGGCGAGGGCGAGTTCTTCACCGGCGGCTTTACCGTGCGCGCCACCATCGACCACGAGATGCAGGCCGAGGCGGCGCTGGCAATGCGCGGCGGTTTGCAAAAATATGACCGCTCCCGCGGGAAATGGCGTGGTACGGGCGTGACCCTGGAAGAGGTGCAGCTGGCTGATGAGGCCAGCTGGCGTGCGGCGCTGGCCAATGCTGATGTGTCCCGCGATACCGATCTGGGCGGCAAATGGTATCCGGCGGTGGTGCTGGAGGTTGACAGCAAATCCCTGACGGTTGGTGTTGAGGACAACGAGGGCACTGGCACCGTGCCGCGCTCTGACATCAAATGGATGAAGGGCAGCTTCGAGGACAATTTCACGCGCGGCGATGTGGTGCTGGTGCGGGCCGAGGAAAAGGACGGCGCTTTCAGCCACTGGTCGCTGCGGCAGGTGCCGGAAGTGCAGGGCGGCTTTGTGGCGATGGACGTGAACACCGGCCGGGTGCTGGCGATGCAGGGCGGGTTCTCCTACCAGCATTCGGTGTTTAACCGTGCGACCCAGGCGCTGCGCCAGCCGGGCTCCAGCTTCAAGCCGTTTGTTTATGCGGCGGCGCTCGACAGCGGCTACAGCCCGGCCACCATCGTGGTGGACGCCCCGATCGAGATCAACACGCCGCAGGGCCTGTGGCGGCCCAAGAACTCGTCGAACAAGTTTTATGGGCCAACGCCGCTGCGCACCGGTATTGAGATGAGCCGGAACCTGATGACCATCCGCCTGGCGCAGGAAGTCGGGATGCCGGTGGTTGCGGGTTATGCCGAACGCTTTGGCGTCTATGACAACATGGGCGCCTTCCTGGCCAACTCACTGGGGTCAGAGGAAACCACCCTGTACAAGATGGTGGCGGCCTATGCGATGTTTGCTAATGGAGGCGAGCGGGTGCAGCCGACGCTGGTCGACCGGGTGCAGGACCGTTTCGGGCGCACGATCTACCGGCACGACGATCGCGATTGTGTTGAGTGCGCAGACCCCGACCTGGTCCCAGGCCAGGCGCCGCGGATTGTCACCGACCGCGAACAGGTGATGGATCCGATCACCGCCTATCAGCTGACCTCGATGATGCGGGGTGTGGTTGACCGGGGCACAGCGTCGAGTGTGATCAACCTGCCGGTGCCCACTGCGGGCAAGACCGGCACCACCAACGATTCCCGCGATGTCTGGTTTGTCGGCTTCACCTCCAACATCGTGGCCGGCTGCTATATGGGCTTTGACCAGCCCCGTCCGATGGGCCGCGGCGCCTATGGCGGCACCATGTGCGGCCCGGTGTTCCAGCAGTTCATGAAGAAAGCGACCGAGAAATTCGGCGGCGGGCCCTTTGACGTGCCGGAGGGCGGCCATTTCATCAAGATCGACCGCTATACCGGTGCGCGGCTGCCCGACAATGCGTCAGGCGCCTATGTGGTGGCCGAGTACTTCCGCGACGGGGCCGAGCCAATCTTTGGCCTGACCTACGATGGCGGTTTTGCGATGGGGTCGAACCTGCCGCTGATCGAAGAAGTGCAGGAATCGGGGCGCAAAGTGACCACCTCCAGCGGCGGCACCGCCGTGCTGGGCCCCAAGGCGACCTTTGGCACCATCAGCTCCGGCGGGCTTTATTGAAGCAAAAGCGCGGCCTCGTGGCGCGCTGCGACCTGGCGCGCGGTGGCGCCATAGGTTCCTGTGCTCCAGCGCAGATCGGGCATGATCCGGAACAGTTCCTCGCGCACCGGAGTGTCCAGGGCTGAGACCGCCTGGGCGCCGGGATGAAAGCTCTCCGAGGGTGCGCCTTCGGCATAGATGATTTCATGCTGGTCGAACAGGAGATGCACATAGGTGACAGTGCCGCCAGTCTCCTGGCGGACAGTGCTGCCATTGACCAGATGCACCGCCGGGATCAGAACTTCGTTTTCGTCAAACAGCAGGGTTGCGGCTGCACCGCAAAACAGCATCCGGTGCTGCGGTGACACCAGCAGGTCGCGTTCAGCTCCGAACCACCCGGCCGGGATCCGCACCGGGGCCAGATTGCCGGTTGCAGGCACCGTCGATTGGCTGATCCAGCGCACCGGTTGCAAACCATTGTCGCGGGTGACCACCTGATCGCCCGGCTGCAGCGTTTCGATGGCGCGCAGGCCGGTGGTGGTGGCAATCCGCGTTCCGGCTGCAAAGCAGATGATGTTTTCGATACCCGAGAAGCTGACCACGCTGCCGTCCAGCAGTGTTGCCGTGCCGGTCAGGCTGCCGCCGGTATTGTCGGTGATGTTCAGCGTGCCCTTGTCGAGCTGGCCGTTGAAATCCAGCGTGTCGCCAGTGGTCTCCCCATCATCACCGCCCACGATGGTGATGTTGTTGCTGCCGCTATCGCCGGTATCGACGATGGTGAACGTGTCGTCGCCATCGCCGCCGGTGGCGGAATCCCCTTCGCCCGCGTTCAGGCTGTCGTCGCCATCGCCGCCGTCCAGCGTGTCGGCGCCGCTGCCGCCGGTCAGCGTGTCATCGCCGCCTTGGCCATAGATCAGGTCGTCGCCGGCACCGCCGGAAATACTGTCATCGCCGTCTGCGGGGTCTTCAGGCGGAACCGTGAAAGTGATGTTTGAGATCGTATAGTCGGAGCCGTCGGTGCCGTCGGTCTGCAGGTTGGCGGACAGAACAAGCTGGTCAAACGCGCCATAGCCGTTGATGTCGACAGTCCCGGTGCCTGTTCCGGCGACATCTTCGGTGAAATCTCCCTGGGCGACCAGGACGCCGTCCTTGTAGATCGCCCAATGGCCTTCCTCGCCGTGACTATCGGAAAACAGGTGCTTGAAGGTAAAGCTGGCGTCGGTTGTATCCTGATCAAAGTCGACGATCAGCTCTTCGGAAATGCCCGATGCCTTGTCATATCCAATTTGCGCGTCAACGCCGCTGTCGGAATCTGAAACCGCTCCGGCAACGCCAAAGGCGCCATCGTAATAGTCGATGTTGGCCGCATTGGCGGTGCCCGACAGATCCTTGGCAGTGACCGTAAAGCCGCTGCTGGTGTCGGTGACATTGGAATCATCGATGCTTTCCTGGGAATCTGCCAGGCCGGCCTCGGTGCTGCTGTCGCCATAGATCGTGTCGTCGCCGGCGCCGCCTTCCAGACTGTCGCCGCCTTCACCGCCGAACACCATGTCGTCGTCCGCACCGGCATCAACAGTATCATCGCCGGCGCCGGCCTCAACCGTGTCCTGATCGCCCGAGGCGCCGCCGCCGCTGCCATTGTCGATCTGATCGCCATCGCCGTCGGTGTAGCTGCTGTCGATGTTATCCGCGCCGCTGGTGCCGTCAATTTCGCCGTCTGTATCGGTATAGGCGGGCGGGCTGTCGGCGCTGGCTGAGCTGAAGGAGTCTGGCGGGCCCAGATCAGGCACAAAGTAAACGTTGCCGTTGGTGGCGAGATAGTAGACGCCGCTTTCAACCTCGTTGGTATAGGGCGTGCCGCCGTGCGAGCCGGTCCAGCTCCAATTGCCGGCGCCCAGGTTCTGATCCGTGGTGAAAGAGGAATAGGTGGACGTGATCGTATCGCCGTGATCCAGCGATCCGTCTCCAAGCTGGACTAGATACCCGCTGGGCATGATCCAATTCCCTAAATCCAAGGCGGCAGGCCGCCGGCGAACTTTCTGAAGCTCAGGATCGAACAGGCCGTGTTAATTCCACGTATTTTCCGGCCTGGAAAACATCCGGTATTTTAGATGGTTTTTCCGCAGCACCCGCGGCGGCCGGGCAGGGCCTGGCCGCTTGCCCGCGGCGCACGGGTGGTTTATCACGCAGGCCTGACCTGAGATTGCCCGGATATTGCAAGGATACCCCATGCGCGCGGAAACCCAGAACATCGTGGCGGACATCGAGAAATCGCTGGAGCTGCTGGCCCAGCGGTTGAATTGGGAGACCGCCGAATTCCGCCTGGAGGAGTTCAATGCGCGGGTTGAGGATCCGAATCTGTGGGACGATCCCGACGCAGCCCAGAAACTGATGCGCGAGCGTCAGGCGCTGGTGGATGCCATCGACACCTACAAAGGCATCAAGCAGGACCTTTCCGACAATATCGAGCTGATCGAACTGGGCGAGATGGAAGAGGATGAAGAGGTCATCAAGGATGCCGAGGCCGCGCTGAGCGCGCTGAAAGACAAGGCCGCCGAGAAGGAGCTGGAAGCGCTCCTGGACGGCGAGGCCGATGCCAATGACACCTTCCTGGAAATCAATGCAGGTGCGGGCGGCACCGAAAGCTGCGACTGGGCCTCGATGCTGGCGCGGATGTATGTCCGCTGGGCCGAGAAGAAGGGTTACAAGGTCGAACTGCAGTCCGAAAGCGCAGGCGACGAGGCGGGCATCAAATCCGCCGCCTACAAAATCACCGGCCACAACGCCTATGGCTGGCTGAAATCCGAGTCCGGCGTGCATCGGCTGGTACGGATCTCACCCTACGACTCGGCGGCCAAGCGGCACACTTCCTTCAGCTCGGTCTGGGTCTATCCAGTGGTGGACGACAATATCGAGATCGACGTGAACCCGTCGGATATCCGCGTCGATACCTACCGCTCCTCGGGCGCGGGCGGTCAGCACGTGAACACCACCGACTCGGCGGTGCGGATCACCCACATCCCGACCGGCATTGTCGTGACCTCCTCCGAGAAATCGCAGCACCAGAACCGCGACATCGCCATGAAGGCGCTGAAATCCCGCCTGTATCAGCAGGAGCTGGACCGCCGCAATGCCGAGATCAACGCCGCCCACGAGGCTAAAGGCGATGCCGGCTGGGGCAACCAGATCCGCTCTTACGTGCTGCAGCCCTACCAGATGGTGAAAGACCTGCGCACCAGCCATGAGACCTCGGACACCAAGGGCGTTCTGGATGGCGATCTGGACGGGTTTATGGGCGCAACGCTGGCGATGAATGTCGCCGGCAAAAGCCGCTCGGAGGCGCAGGGCGAGGACTGACCGGAAGCGGTTCTGGAAACCGCGCACGAGCTAAAAAATTGAAGAGCCTCAGGGTGCCTGCCCTGAGGCTCTTTTTCCGAGAGCGTTCATTTTACTGTCAACTTATGATACACTAAACCCTGGGAGTTCCGGGCATTGTTTCCGGTAGTGAAACCCCGTTTTAACAATTTCAGCTATTTAACGAGGAGGACTTTGCCATGGCCACGGTAGAGTTGAATCTGACCTTTGACGGTGAAACCGCGATCCCCCGGCTTGAAGGTCAACCTGACGTCAAATGGTTCGACCGGTTCATGAATACCTACAATGTTTTTGAGGGGAACCCGGACAACCGCCTTGTCGCGAACCTTGAACTTACGGACGAGGAATGGACGGCCAAGATCGTGCGGTTTGGAAATGACGCCGAAGACAACCTGACGACGATCACTGATATGGACAGCGGCGCAGGCCGCCGGATTGATTACCTGGAGGTTGGTTTCAATTCGGTGGTGGATCTGGACTCCACCCGCATACGCCAGATCAACGGCTGGGACGGGGAGAAACACGAGGTCAAACTGGGCAACAATCAGGACGGCAGCACGTTTTCCATCTTTCTGTTTGCCGAGGAAAACATCGTCACCACTGGCAATGCCTTTGTGTCCAACATCGAAACCGGCCTTGGCAGCAGTGATGCAGACCGCGCCAAGGGGGATGTGATCACCATCGGGACCGGCTGGGCCGGCACAGTTCGAACCGGCATAGGTGACGACAAGGTCGTGGTCCGCAAGGGGGGCGTTGAATATCTCAGCACATCGGGCGGCGACGACACCGTTGTGATTGGCAAACATGGCGCCGGCATCGTCCGCACCGGGGATGGCAAGGACAATATCCGCACCGGCAAGGAATGGGTCGAATTGATCTCGGCCGGCGACGGCAGGGATACGGTTGAAATCGGATCTGGCGGCGCTGGCATGGTTCGGTTGGGAGGCGGGCAGGACGTCGTGAAAGTCTCGGAGACTGATCCCGGTTTCGGACTGAACATCAACGGCGGCGGCGGCAGAGACACTGTTGATTTCTCGAATTTCGCAACCGGTGTGCGGTTTACGCTCGACTCGGGTGGCGCCTGGCAGAATCCGGGAGCGCCGGGCGGCGATTTGGATGCGGAGGGCGCCGGGTTCTTTCAGGAAACCAGCATCGAAAATCTGACCGGCACCTCGAAGGGAGACAGGCTGACCGGGGATGGCGGGGCCAATCTGCTTACAGGCAAGGGCGGCAATGACCGGCTGTTTGGCCTGGCTGGCGGTGATACGCTGAACGGCGGCGGCGGTGCGGACAGGCTGAATGGCGGCGGCGGCGCGGATAGGTTGAACGGCGGCGGCGGCAATGACACGCTGAAGGGCGGCGGCGGGGCCGACACATTTGTATTTGCGCCGGGCAGCGGCGATGATCTGGTCAGGGATTTCACGGATGGCACCAATATCCTGCAAATCAAGGGCCACAGCGGCGGCTTTGGCAGCCTGGTAATCGAAGATGACGGCAGCGACCGTCTGATCACACATGACGGCGGAACAATCCGGCTGGACGGCGAGGCGGGGCTTGGCCTGACCTCTGACGATTTTATGTTCGTCTGACTGCACATTGGGTTTTCCGGGACAGAAGGCGGGCCGGAAGGCCCGTCTTTCCTTTGCACGGGGTGGGAACTGGCAGGCTTGGCCGAATGGCTGATCCCGCAGAGTAATTGATAATATACATCCGGAAGGCATTTTTTAACATCGGAATCGCGGCTAGGCTGGCATTAACACCAAATGGGAGGACAAGCCGCGATGACCACCGAAAAGCCCTTTGGGGTGCCGCCGCTGCGGCCGATATCGACGCAGATGCTGTTTGAGGCACTGCGGCGGGGTTGGGCGGACTTCCGGGCGAAACCTGTGTATGGGCTGTTCTTTGCGGGCTTCTATGTGCTGGCAGGCTGGGCCATGGCCTGGATCACGCTTCAGACCGGCACCACTTTTTGGCTGGTTCTTGCAGCGATCGGCTTTCCGCTGATCGGGCCTTTTGCAGCGGTGGGCCTCTATGAGGTCTCGCACCGATTGGAACAGGGCAGGGGAATAGCAGTTGGCAGGATCCTTGGCGTGGTTCTGCAGCAAAGCCGCCGTCAGCTGCCTTCAATCTGCGCCATCATCATTGTGGTGTTCCTGTTCTGGTTTTTCCTTGGCCATATGATTTTTGCCCTGTTCATGGGCCATGCCACGATGACCAATATCTCCAGTTCAGCCGAGGTGTTCCTGTCCGCCAACGGGCTGGCCATGCTGGCCGTCGGCACCGCAGTCGGCGCGCTGTTTGCATTGCTGCTTTACATGATCACGGTGATTTCACTGCCGCTGCTGTTGGACCGCGAGGTGGATTTTGTCACTGCGATGATCACCAGCTTTCAATATGTGCAGCAGAATTTTCTGGTGATGATGATCTGGGCCGGCCTGATTGCGGCCGTGACCTTTGCCGCGCTGCTGCCGTGGTTCCTGGGGCTGTTTCTGGTGCTGCCGCTGCTTGGCCACGCCACGTGGCACATCTACCGCCAGGCTGCCGCTGAATAGGGTCAGCGAAAGGGCTGGCCAGTGTGCAGCAGCCGCTGGTGAAAGGGCAGAAGCTCCGCCTCATTGGCGAACCCTGCACTGCGTGCCGCCGCCAGAACCTGTTTGGTGTCGCGGCCCAGATGTTCATAGACCATCCGTGTCACCCGCTCGCCGGTTTCGTTTTCCCGGACAGTGCGGGCGACATATCCGGACCAGAAATTATTCTCCAGCGAGGCCACCCGGGCCAGGTAGTTGAAGGAATAGGTCATTGCATTGCGGCGGGCGATAACAAAGGCGACGCCGTCCTCGTGTCCGCTGATGTAGCCGCGGAATTCGCGGACACCGGGACTGGCGGGCAGGCCCTGGCTTTGCATCGCCTCCTTGGCCTCAAAGCCTTTTATGTATGTCACACCTGCGTCGCGGAACACATAGACCAGACCAATGACGAATTTGTCGTCATTGATGAAACTGCGGCGGGTAAAGCGGTAGAAACCGGACGGGAAAAACTCTTCCCGCAGCTGCTGGACGCCGCGGCCCAGGAAATCGGCGAGAAAGGCGCCGTTGATGACCTGGCCGGTTTTTGACAGCTTTTCCACCGGGTCGAGCAGAATGCGGGCATCCACTTCGAAAAACTGGCAGATGCGGTCCAGAACGTCCGGGCGCGGAAAGCTCTCGCCGGACAGATACCGGTTGAATTGGGTCCGGTTGATCCCCAGCTGCCGTGACAGTTCCGAAATCGACGGATATTGCCGTGACAGTTGACGCAAATTGGCGCCAAACATGTTTCTCAGATCGGCGGGGGATCGGGTATGGCTGGTCATCATTGCCTCTGATGGCGTGGCTGATTGCGGTACTTTAGCACTATCTGGCAACGCCTTATGCGAGAGGTTGGCAAAGGACTGCGCAGTGTTGAGCCTGTTTGGCGTCACATCTGTTGCTAGTTCACGTCACAAGGCTAGTCAAGCCGACACAAAATGCAATAGCGCAGCGCGTATTTTACCATGTTGGCGTCACCTCAATTGTTTCAGAATTGGAATGCGGCAATGCGAGGACTGGTATGATTGGAGTCGTTTTGTGGAGTGATGAATCCCTGAACAAAGCCGTTATTTGGTGCGATGATCAGGGTGACCTGGCTTTTTACACTAAAAAGCCAGGGGAAGACTTCCAGGAACTGAATCCAGGCGATTGGGTTGAGTTTGAATTAACTTTGAGCGGCAGTTGCAGGATTGCGGAAAATCTTGCGGTAATGCTGGAACAGGGCAGCCCGGGCCTGGCGGACCGGCTGTGTGCGGCGGCAAGCCGCGGCGCCGAAGCGGCGGATGCCGGGCAGGAAAACGGAACTGTAGTTCCCTTTCCGCAGCAATCTGTGAAAAAGCGGCGCGTTGCGGCGCCGCTTCATGTAAGCCGGGGCTGATACTGCCGGCCCGTCCGCGGGCCGGCTGCAGAGTCAATTGCCGCGCAGCAGCGCAGCGACGCCGGTGCGGGCAATCTCGGACAGGCCAAGCGGGCGCATCAGATCGGCAAAGGCGTCGATCTTCTCCGGAGCGCCGGTGATCTCGAAAACAAAGCTGTTCAGCGTGCTGTCAACCACATTGGCGCGGAAGATATCCGCCAGCCGCAGCGCTTCGACGCGTTTTTCGCCTTCACCGGCGACCTTGAGGATCGCCAGCTCGCGCTCCACAGCCTCGCCTTCAACAGTCAGGTCATGCACATCGCGAACGGAAACGATCCGGCCCAGCTGCGCCTTGATCTGTTCAATCACCTGCGGCGTGCCAGTGGTGACAATCGTGATCCGCGATAGGTGGCCGGTATGGTCCACCTCTGCCACTGTCAGGCTTTCGATGTTGTAACCGCGGCCCGAGAACAACCCGATGACGCGGGCTAGAACACCGGGTTCGTTTTCCACCAGCACCGCAATTGTGTGCCGCTCCTGCACATCCGAAAACGTCGGGCGCAGGTTGTAGGCGGAGTGGCGGGTGGAGCCTTTTTTAATATGCAGGGCAGACATTCGTGGTCTTCCTCTCGTATGTCGCTGCCAGGAAAATTCGAATTTTCCTGGCAAATTTCTTTGAAGAAATTTGCGGCGCTGCCGCGGTTACACCAGCACTGCGCCGCCGGCCTGAATAACACCTTGTGTATCGGCCTCGCCCAGCAGCATCTCGTTGTGCGCCTTGCCCGACGGGATCATCGGGAAGCAGTTCTCGTGCTTCTCGACCAAGCAGTCGAAGATCACCGGCCCGTCGTATTCGATCATCTCCATGATCGCATCGTCCAGGTCCCTGGGATCGCTGACGCAGATACCCTTGGCGCCAAAGGCCTCGGCCAGTTTCACAAAATCAGGCAGCGCTTCGGACCAGGAGTGGCTGTAACGTTCGCCGTGCAGCAGTTCCTGCCACTGGCGCACCATGCCCAGGCGTTCGTTGTTCAGGATGAACTGTTTCACCGGCAGGCGGAATTGCACCGCGGTGCCCATTTCCTGCATGTTCATCAGCCACGATGCTTCCCCCGCGACGTTGATCACCAGCGCATCCGGATGCGCCATCTGCGCGCCGATTGAGGCCGGAAAACCATATCCCATGGTGCCAAGCCCGCCCGAGGTCATCCAGCGGTTCGGATCGTCAAAGTTCAGATACTGCGCCGCCCACATCTGGTGCTGGCCCACCTCGGTGGTGATATAACGGTCATGGCCCTTGGTCAGCTCTTCCAAACGCTGCAGCGCGTATTGCGGCTTGATGGTTTTTTCCGAATTCTTGAAGTTCAGGCAGTTCACCGCACGCCATTCGTCGATCTGCTTGTGCCATTTGGCCAGCGCCTCGCGGTTCACCTTGCGGCCGCGTGATTTCCAGACCTTCAGGATGTCTTCCAGAACATGCGCCACGTCGCCGACAATCGGAATGTCGACCCGGATCACTTTGTTGATCGACGACGGGTCGATGTCGATATGCGCTTTTTTCGACTTCGGGCTGAAGGCGTCGAGGCGTCCGGTGATCCGGTCGTCAAAGCGGGCGCCGATGTTGATCATCAGGTCGCAGCCGTGCATCGCCATGTTGGCCTCGTACAGCCCGTGCATCCCCAGCATCCCCAGCCAGTTCTTGCCCGAGGCCGGATAGGCGCCCAGCCCCATCAGGGTCGAGGTCACCGGAATGCCGGTGCCGTCCACCAGCTCGCGCAGCAATTGGCTGGCGGCATTGCCGGAGTTGATCACACCGCCGCCAGTATAGAACACAGGGCGTTTGGCGGTCTCAAGAGCTGCAACCAGTTCGGTGATCTCCTCCATATCGCCTTTGACCTGCGGCTGGTAGTGGGAGGCAGCGGGCTTAGGTCCGTTGTAGGTGCCGTTTGCAAACTGCACGTCCTTCGGAATGTCGACCAGCACCGGACCCGGGCGGCCCGAGGTGGCGACATGAAATGCTTCATGCAAAGTGCCGGCCAGCGCGTCGGTGTCCTTTACCAGCCAGTTGTGCTTGGTGCAGGGGCGGGTGATGCCGACGGTATCGGCCTCCTGGAACGCGTCCGAGCCGATCATGAAGGTCGGTACCTGGCCGGTCAGAACCACGATCGGGATCGAGTCGAGCAGCGCGTCGGTGAGGCCGGTGACCGCATTGGTGGCGCCGGGGCCGGAGGTCACCAGGACAACGCCGGGCTTGCCGGTGGAGCGGGCATAGCCCTCGGCGGCGTGGACCGCACCCTGCTCGTGCCGCACCAGCACGTGGCGGATGTCATTTTGCAGAAAGATCTCGTCATAGATCGGCAGCACGGCGCCGCCTGGGTATCCGAAGACCACGTCCACACCCTGATCTTTCAGGGCTTGGACAACCATCTTTGCGCCGGTCATTTCACGTGTCATCTGCTTTTTGCTCCAATTGGCGGCATCGTCCGTTACGCATAAAAAAAGCCCCCGATTTCAAGTCGGAGGCGCATGGGTTCGATTATGGTTTACCGTTACCGGCCCATGCGCTTGGTTCCTACGATTACGACTAGGGTGGTCACGGCCACAGGCTCCTTCTTGCGTTGCGGGCGACATTATGGGCGCTGGACAGGGGCGTCAACCGCCAAAGGTATCAAAAAAGCGCTGTGCAGAGACATTTTCTTGCTCGCAACCCTGGGTGCGGCGACATTTCCGGGAATGCAGGGGGCCACAGTGATGCGGAATCGTTCAAAACCGGCACGCCGGTGTCCCGATTATGCCAGATCAGCGGGTTTTCCGCAGGCAAGCTCAACTCAAAAGAGTTCACAGGGAAGGATGCAAATATGGTTCAACTTTCTGATCTGGTCGATTTGGGGCGGTATCCGATCGACCGGCCTGGCTCCGAAGCTTATGCGCGGCTGATTGCGGATCTGCAGCGCGATCTGGGAGCCGATGGCTGTGCGGTGCTGCCGGGGTTTGTGCATCAGGATGGTATTGCAAGGCTGGCGGCCGAAGCCGAGGGGGTTGCCGAGAACGGCCATAAATCCTTCAGCCGGACCAATGCATATTTCAGCAAGGATGACACTACGCTGCCGCAAGGCCACCCGGTGCGCCAATTCTATGACCGCTCCAATGCCTTTATTCCTGCGGACAATTTCGGCGCGGACAGCCCGCTGCGGGCAATTTATGAGTTTTCCGGCTTCATGCCCTTCATCCGCACAGCCCTGGGGGAGCCAGAGGACCGCTTTTTCCGCTATGACGACCCGCTGGCCGATGTGATCATCAATATGGTTGAGGAGGGGCAGGGCTTTCCCTGGCATTTCGACACCAACAATTACACGGTGACACTGGCGATCCAGAACGGCGAGGCGGGCGGAGATTTCGAATATGCCCCGATGCTGCGCACCCCCGCGGATGAGAATTATGACGGGGTGGCGCGGGTGCTGGCGGGCGGCTCCCCCCTTGTGCGCAAACTGGTGCTGCAGCCCGGCGACCTGCAGATTTTCCGCGGCCGATATTCGCTGCACCGGGTCGCCCCGGTCGAAGGCCCGCGCAGGCGCTATGTTGGTATCTTCTCCTTTGTCGAGAAAGAAGGCATGTGCGGCGGGGTTGAGCGGACCAAACAGCTGTATGGCCGGGTGCTGCCGCGCCATTACGAGCGTGAAGGCCTGCGCGCCGACGCGTTGCGGGATTGATTGCTGCTTGACCCTTTGGCGGCAAGGGCTGCACAACTGCGGCAGGTCATCGCTTTTGCCGCCAAAGGAAACCAACATTTGCCGAAGGTCATTTTTCACCTGAAACAGCGGCAAATAGGCAAGATTTCCTCAAACCGGGGCTTTGATCTTTACCGGGTGATCGAGCGGATGATTGCGGATGCCGGCGCGGAGACGGAATGGCGGGTCCGGGACGCTGATATCCGGATCGGCACCCGGCAAGTCACCGACAGCAGGTTCGAGGACGGCAACCTGCACATCATTGATGACCGGCATGTGTATATGCCCAATGTGCTGAATGCGGCCCCCGCCTATTTGCCGGGATTCTGGCATCTTGATCCCAAGGGGATCCGCAGTTTGAGCTCGATTGGCAGCCGCCCGTTCCGGTCAGACATGGTTCCGTTCCAATACGCCAAGCGTTTCTATGGGCGGCTGCAGCAGAATTTCAAGGATCAGCGGCGGTCCCGCCACGGGCAGGAGCAGGAACATACAAGCCTTCCTGCAGGTGCGGTCGCGGTCTTCTTTCAGGGCAGCTACCCGCGTGAGACCGGCGCCACCCAATTCAGTGATCTGGGCATATTGCATGATGTTCTGGACGGTGCCGGAGACCGGGCGGTTCTGGTTAAACCGCATCCGCTGACAGCAGATGTCGAAAGTTTATCAGCCCTGCTGGAGATCGCCCGGCAGAACTCCCGTGTCATCCTCACCCAGGCAAACATACATGATATCCTGGCCGTAAGCTGTGTTTCGGTTTCGGTGAATTCGGGTGTTGCCGTCGAAGGGTTCCTGCACCGCACGCCTGCCATTCTCTATGGCAGCTCGGATCTTCACCACATGGCGGAAACTATTACCCGGCCGGGCCGATTTGCTGCCGCGCTGGAACGCGCATTGGCCTGCACCGGCGGCTACGCGCAGTTTATGACTTGGTACTTCCGGCGCAATTGCCTGGAGATCGGTGCGCCGGACCTGGAACAGAAGATCTGGGAGATCTTAGCCGGGGCAGGTTTTCCGCGGCAGCGGTTCGCATCGGGGTGAATTGGCAAAGGGCCGATGCCGGGCGCTCTGGGGGGGAGCGCCCGGCCAGCCGGGCACAACATTGTTGCGGCAATGCCGAGGATTACTCCGTCAGCGCGTTGTGCCCGAAATAGAGGAACTCCTTGTCCATGCCCTGCACGTCCGCCGCGGCCAGCGACAGCGATGCACTGTCCAGCATCTTGAAGCTTTTCTGATCCTTCACCCAGGCATCGGCGGGCTGCAAGGTCGACAGCGTATAGGTGGTTGTCTCGGACAGGTAGTGGGTGGGGATCACCACCTTGGGCTGGATCCGCTCAACCAGTGCATTGGCCTGTTCATAAGACAGGATGTGTTCCGAGCCGTCCACCGGCAGGGTCAGCACGTCAATCTGGCCAATGGCGTCCCAGAACCCATCCGCGGGGTCGGGCCGGTTGTCGCCCCAGATCAGCGTGCGTATGCCGCCGGTTTCCACCACATATGTCACCATATCCATATGGCCGGGATTGTTGGGCGGGCAGGCCTCGACACCGAACTCGGCAAGTGCATCGGTCCAAGGATACCAGCCCGGCGCCACGCAGGCATGTTTGTCGGCGTAGCCGGTGATCTTCAGGTCGGCGAATTCAAACGTGCCCACCATCCGGTCCAGCACCATGGTCGATTGCGGCCGGTCGATGGCGTCGTGATCGAAGTGGGTGTGGGTGGACATCGTGATATCCACCAGTGTCTCCGGGAATTTCTGCTTGAACCACAGCCCCCACGCGCCCGACGGATCATCCCGCCAGGGGTCAAACAGGATTGACGCCCCGCCGGGTGAAGTGATTTTGAATGCGCAATGGCCGTAAAAGTCGATCTTCACTTCGCCGTCCGCGAATGAGCCTGCGTTCTGCAAGTCTACCACATGATTGTTGTTGCCGGGCTGCAGCCAATCGGTGGATTGCGCCTGCGCGCTGGTGCTGCCCAGCAGGCTGGCCGCCGACCCCACGCCAGCAGCGCCTGCTGCCATGAAAAAGCTGCGCCGCGACAGCCCCGATGCCAAATCGTCCAAACGCCCGTCTAGCCGTGCCGGTTTCAGATTCTTCTTCCCGTCCATTGGTCTCAACTCCCTGTTTTGTTGTTCCGTCCGCCGCTGGCTGCAGCGATGCCAACAGGTTAGGCAGGGAATACGCCAAGGGGTGCCCCGGAAGATTATGGGGGTAATATGGGGAACGCCCCCGCAATCGAGCGAAAGGACATGGCGGCAGGTCTTTGCTGTGGCGGAATTCCGGGCCTTGGCGCTCCCTCCGGTTTCTGGCAGCTTGTCCGGTAACAGACCCCATGTATCCGGGGCGCAGAGCAATCACAAAAAGCGGGCAGCGGCATGAGCATCACACGGCGTCACTTTGGATTTGGTCTTGCTGCTGCAGGGCTTACTGCCTGCAGCAGCACAGTGCCCTCGGTCAGCGGGCCCAGCGGGACTTCTGGCCTTCCGGCTGACCTGCGTCCCGCACCAAATGCGGGTTATGACGCCTGGGTAGCCTCCTTCCGCACACGGGCAGAGGCGCGCGGCATTTCGGGGTCCACCCTGCGTGCCGCCTTCCGCGGTGCTGGCTATCTTTCCGGCGTCGTCAAACGCGACCGCAATCAGACCGAATTCAAGCGCACGCTGGAGGATTACCTCTCCATCGCCGTCTCGGATGAGCGCCTGTCCAAGGGCCGCGCCGCCTTTGCCCGCCATGGCGCCACCCTGCGGGCGCTGGAACGCGCTTACGGCGTCGATGCGGAAATCATCTGCGCGATCTGGGGACTGGAAAGTTTCTATGGCGAGCGCCGCGGCAATGTGCCGGTGATCTCGGCCACCTCGACGCTGGCCTATGACGGGCGGCGCGGGGCGTTCTTTGAAAAGCAGTTGATTGCCGCTCTGAAGATCCTGCAAAACGGTGACATCACCGCCGCCCGCATGACCGGCAGCTGGGCCGGCGCCATGGGGCACACCCAGTTCATCCCAACCTCCTATCAGGCCTTTGCAGTGGATTTCACCGGCGACGGGCGTCGCGACATCTGGTCGGAGGATCCCAGCGACGCGCTGGCCTCCACCGCTGCTTATCTGCAGCGCAACGGCTGGGCCCGCGGGCAGAAATGGGGCGGCGAGGCCGGAGCACCGGGCACCCCCGCAGGACGTGCCCTGGAGCCGCAGGCAGGCGGGCCGAAGTTCCTGGTCACTGGAAACTTCAACGCGATCAAGCGTTATAACAACTCGGATTCCTACGCGATCGGTGTGGGCCATCTGGCCGACCGCATTGCCGGCGGCGGGCCGCTGCGCGCCAGCTTTCCGCCAGACAAATACGGGCTGACCAAGGACGACCGCATCCTGTTGCAAAACCGCCTGACGGCCAAAGGGTTCGATACCGGCGGTGCTGATGGGGTGCTGGGCCCGAAAAGCCGTGCTGCGATCAGCGCCTACCAGTCCAGCCGCAGCTTGCCCGCAACCGGCGATCCGTCGCAGGCACTGCTGAACAGCCTTAGGTAACGGCTACTCCGCCGTGCTCAGCGCAATCAGATGCTGGCGCAGGTTCTCGCGCCGGCTGAGGCCCAGCTTCTGGCGGATGTTATTGCGGTGAAAGTCGATGGTGCTGGTCTCGCGCCCCAGGGTGGCTGCGATCTCCTTGGTGGTGCGGCCCATCATGATCAGTTGCATGATCTCGGTCTCCGCAGGCGTCAGCTGCTCCAGTGTCTCGGCCAGCTTGGAGGACAGGCTTGAGGTAATGTTCTTCAGGTTGTCCTCAACCATCTGCAAATAGGCGCTTTGCAACTCCCGGTCCGCATCCAGATGCCGCAGCTTGGCCACATATGGCAGCACCATCCCCTTGATCTGCTGCACGATCTGCTGCTCGGTCTCGTGGCGCGAGGCTTCGACATTGTCGATCAGCACGCGCAGCGCGGTATTGGCATCCTCCAGCGCAGTGGTGCGGCGTTTGATTGTGTCTTCGCGCGCCCGCACGGTCTCGCGCAGCTCCGCCTGGGCCTGCTTGCGTTGCGCCACTTCCAGCAGCAGTGCCAGATCGCCCTCAACCACCCGGCAAAACTCTTGCAGCCCTTTACGGAACATCAGCGCCCGCTTGTTGCGCCGTGTGTCCAGCACGCAGATGGTGCCGTAAACCTCGCCGTCCGGCCATTTGATCGGATAGCCGATGTAGAAAGACATGGCGTGCTCCATGTCCTCATTGTCCTGCCAGCGGGGGTCGCACTGGGCGTCCTCGACCACCAGTTCGCCATCGGCCTCGAACACACCGAAGCAATAGAGCTTTTCATTCAGGTGGTACTTGCGGCCCGGATAGTAGGGATTGTTGTCAGCGGAGTTCGAAACCTTGACCCGATGATCCAGATCCACGGTCGCCATGATCAGCGCGGCGGGCACATCCGTGAGCTCCGCCACCAGATCGACCACCCGCTGCCATTTGGCCTGGGTTTCGGGTGGGATCGGGGGTTTGGCAAAAGTCATGGCGCGGCTCCTAGGCCCGAAAGGCTAGGGCAGGCGTTGCCATTCACAAAGAAGTTTCTGGGAGAGCGGTCAGAACCCGGCGCCAGTTCCCTGCAGCACGCCGTGTTCCAGCGCGTATCGGGTCAGCCCGGCGGTTGAGGATATGCCCAGCTTGCGTTTGATGTTCTTGCGATGTGTCTCGACGGTTCTGACAGAGATATCAAGCGCCTGAGCGACCTCCTTGTTGGATTTTCCCTGTGCCAGCTCAAGCAAAATTGTTTGTTCGCGCCCGGTCAGCGCCTCGCGGCTGTCTCCGTCCTTGGGCTTCAAAGAGCCGGCAGCGCCAGTGCATAAGTATGTCTTGCCCTGCATCACCGCGTCGATGGCCTGTTTGATTTCCTCCGTCGGCACATCTTTCAGGATATAACCCATGGCGCCGTGGCTGAGTGCGGTTGAAATGTATTCCGCACTGTCATGCATCGACAAGATCAGGATGCGGGTGCCGGGGTGCTGCTCCAGAATGATCTCGGTCGCACTCAGGCCGCCAAGATTGGGCATGTTCAGGTCCATCAGCACCACATCCGGCGCCAGGCGGCCCATCTGCTCCACCGCGTGGCTCCCATCAGTCAAGGAGCCGACGACCTCGATATCGTCATAGCTTTCCAGGATCGACTGGATGCCCTCGGCGACCATCGGGTGGTCATCCACAATCAGAACTTTCACCGGATCAGCCATCATCCCCCACAAGGCAGCTTTCCATCAGTTGAGAGGCCTGCAAGCCGCCGCATCCTCCCCGGTCACGGCAATTGCACAGGCGTACCCTCTTCCCCAGGCGGCAGCAGATGGCTCAGAGGCAGGCTTGCCTCGATCACCGTGCCGCTTTGGGTGCCACGTGATGACAGAATGCGAAGGGTGCCGTCAAGCTGCTCAATCCGCTCCTGCATGTTGCGCAACCCGATCCCCGGCCCCGAGCGCGCATCGCGCGGCGGCAATCCACGGCCATTGTCGGTGATCCGCATGGTGGCGCCTTTGGTGTGGCCGCGCAAGTCGATGCTGACCTTGCTGGCCCCGGCATGGCGTTCGATATTGGTCAGCGCCTCCTGGGCAATCCGGTACAGCGCGATCTTGGCGTCCTGATCCAGCCGGTTGCGGAACACCACCGTGGAAAACTCGGTCACAATCCCCGTGCGGGCGGCAAAATCATCGGTCAGCGCCTTCAGCGCCGGGCCAAGCCCCAGATCGTCCAGTACGCCGGGGCGCAAGTCACGGCTGATCCGGCGCACCTCGGTGATGGCGGTCAGCAGGTTCTCGGTGCCTTTCTCCAGGGGTGCTGCCGCCCCCTCGCCATCGCCGCGCGACAGGCGGCGGCGGGTGTTGTCCAGCGCATAGCGCACGCCCACCAGCAGCTGACTGATGCCGTCGTGCAGCTCGCGGGCAACCCGGCCGCGCTCCTCCTCCTGGGCGTCGAAGACCCGCTGGGTCAGCTCCTTCAGCTTTGCATCCGCCAGCCTCCGTTCGCGGATGTTCAGAAACATACCAGATGCAAAGACCAGCCCCAGCGACACCAATGTGATGCCGCCGATATAGATGAATGTGCGCTGCACCCGTGCCTCTACTTCGGCGCGCGAGGCCGCTACGGTGGCGAGTACATCGTCGATGAAGACCCCGGTGCCGATTGCCCACTGCCAGTCCTGCAGTCCCAGCACATAGGCAATCATCTGCGCCTCTTCCCCGGTCGAAGGCTTTTCCCAGGTGAACGTATGCCAGCCCGCACCGTTACGGGCGAGGCGGATGAACTGATCCACCACCGGCACCCCGGCGCTGTCGGTCAGGCCCGCCCAGTTGCGGTTGATGAATTCTGTCTGCCGCGGGCTGACCAGATTGGTGCCGTCGTAGTCATAGACAAAGAAGAACCCGTCCTTGCCGTAGATCATCGCGCTGAGGATCTGGGTCACCTGCTCCTTGGCCAGGGCATCATCGGGCGCCGCCAGCCCATAGATATGGGCAAAACCGTTGCGCGCCTGGGTCACGTAGTTACGCAGCTCCGCTTTCTTGGCCTCCAGAAGCTGCAGTTCCAGCGCCTGGATCTCGCGCTCGGCCAGGCTGCGCGACTGAAACCCCACCAGCACCGCAATCGCGGTGCCCGCCACGATCAGCGGCAGGGTCATCAAAAGCGAGAGTTTCTGCGCATAGGTCGGGCGCAGTAGGGATTGGAACAGGCGCATCAGCAGGCCCCCGGAATTGGTCAGATTCTTGTACCGAATCATTTTGCAGCCGCCCAGAGGAATCACATCGGCAGGCAGCATTTGCTCTTAAGGCGGGAGTTCGCCTTTGCAGCTTCGCGCCGGGAATGCAGGAACTTTGCGGCGAATGCCCTCAAAAACGTTCCGTTCTACGCAGTACTAGGTATTCACATAAAATTCATCGCCGCTAGGCTGGCCGCACTCGAACCGATCCGCCCGGGGGGACCTTCCGGGCAATCCGAATTGATAATGGGAGGAATAATTAATGGATCGCCGTTCTTTCTTGAGGACTTCCGCGCTGGGCGGAACCGCAGCAGCAGCAAGCACCCTGGCGGCACCGGCCTATGCCCAGGGCAAGCGCACCCTGACCATGGTCACCACCTGGGGCCGCGGTCTGGCGGGTGTGCATGATTCCGCACAGTACGTCGCCGACACCATCACCGCCATGTCCGATGGCGACCTGACCATCGACCTGAAAGCCGCAGGCGAGCTGGTAGGCGCGTTCGAAGTGTTCGACGCCGTGACCGCCGGCCAGGCCGACATGTACCACGCTGCTGATTATTATTTCGTCAGCCAGCACCCCGGCTATGCCTATTTCACCGCCGTGCCCTTTGGCATGACGCCGCAGGAGCTGACCAACTGGTATTACCACGGCGACGGCCATGCGCTGCATGACGAGTTGGGCCAGATTTTCGGCCTGAAGTCGTTCATCGGCGGCAACACCGGCCCGCAGGCCGGCGGCTGGTACAACAAGGAAATCAAAGGCCCGGAAGATTTCAACGGCCTGAAGTTCCGGATGCCGGGCCTGGGCGGCAAGGCGCTGGGCAAACTGGGCGCCTCGGTGCAGAACATTCCGGGTTCCGAAGTCTATCAGGCGCTGTCCTCCGGCGCGATCGACGGCACCGAGTGGATCGGCCCCTGGGCGGATGAAAAAGCCGGTTTCCAGGAAATCACCAAGACCTACTACACCGCGGGCTTCCACGAGCCGGGCGCGGCGCTGTCGGTTGCCACCAACCGCGATGTGTTCGACAGCCTGTCGCCGGCGCATCAGAAGATCATCGAAACCGCATCCGGTGCCGGCCACCAGTGGAGCCTGGCGCAGTTCATGAACAACAACGGTGCAGCGCTGCAGCGCCTGCAGTCCGGCGGCGTGAAAACCCTGGAGTTCCCGGACAGCGTCTGGGATGCCTTCGGTGCGGCCACCAAGGAAACCCTGGACGAGTTCATGGGCGACGAACTGTTTGCGAAAATCCGCAGCAGCGTCGAAGCCTCGATGAAGGCCTCCTCGGGCTGGATCACCAAATCCGAAGGCGCCTACCGCGTTCAGCGCGACCGCGTCCTGGGCTAATCTGCCTGAATGGCATCAATCGGATCCTCCGCCGCCGCGCGGGGGATCCACATGCAGTTGCTGAAACAGCGGGACGGCCGGCAGACGTCGCGCGCCCAACCCGCTAGCGGCAGCTTCGCAGCAATCTTCCCGGGGGAAACATGCAGGAAGAGAGTGGCATCACCTTCTTTGGCGCAATCTGGGGCGGGCTTGTCTGGCTGATCCAGAACATCGCCGGCGCCTTTTACAATTTCGGCTATGCCGTCACCCATCCGCAGCTTTGGCTTGATTGGTCCGACAAGGCCTCGGTCATGCGCTTTGTCTACTATGGCGGCTCGGTGGAGTTCTTCTTTGTCGTCTTCACCGCCTTCCTGGTGCTGACCGCCATCGGCCTGTATTTCCGCAACGTCATGTGGGGCATGGTCCGCGGGCTGGAAGGGATGGCCAACACCGTCGGCCGCTTCTTCGCCTGGGCCGGCCTTCTGATGGTCTTGCAACAGATCATCATTGTCTTCATGCAGCGTGTGTTTGCCCGGCCCGACATCAGTTTCGGCTTTGGCATCCCGTTCAGCCAGGACATCAGCTGGTTTGCTGAAGAGCTGAAGTTTTACAATGCCTTGGTCGTCTGCCTTTGTGTGACATACACATTCGTTCAGGGCGGCCATGTGCGGGTGGATCTGATCTATTCCGGCATCAGCTTCCGCGCCAAGCGCGTGGTCGACATGGTCGGCTCCTTGCTGTTCATGATGCCCGCCGCGGTGCTGACCTGGATGTACGGCTGGTTCTTCCTGTGGCGCCACCTGATCGTGCCGAAGCCCTCGGCCTCGGACAGCCTCGACCGGCTGGTGATGAAGTCCCGCGCCCTGCGCTGGAATGTGGAAACCATCGGCTTCAGCCCCAACGGGTTCAATGCCTACTTCCTGTTCAAGATCCTGCTGGTGCTGTTTGCGGGCCTCGTGTTCCTGCACGCCATCGCTTTCTTCTACCGCTCATACCTCGAGTTTGTCGAAGGCCAGGGCAGCGAAAACAAATACCTCGACAAGGACAGCCTTGGAGAGGGTGAAGAAGCCTACGAAGGCACGCACTAAAGGGACGTCAGAAAATGTTGTTTGGACTTGATGGCGTCGAAATCGGCCTGCTCATCGTATTCATGTGCCTCTTCGGGGGTATCCTCTCCGGCTTTCCGGTGGCCTTTGCCATCGGCGGTGCCGGGATCATTTCCTTCGGGATCATCGCCGCGCTGGACAGCTCCGGCATCCTGATCCACCAGGCCATCGACACCTCGTCGCAGGCCTACCGCGATCTGCTGAACTCCGGCATCAGGCCGGACAAGGTCTCGGTCTTCCGCTACCCGGATCTGCCAAGACTGGCCGAGCCTGTGTTCACGCAAGGCTGGGAAGTGGCGCTGGACCGCAACATCTCCTTCATCGTCAACCGGATGAACGAGCGGGTGCTGGCGGGTGCTTCGATTGAAACCCTGCTGGCGGTTCTGATGTTCGTGCTGATGGGCATCACTCTGGAGCGCTCCAAGATCGCCAACGATCTGCTGACCACAATGGCGCGCGTCTTTGGCCCGCTGCCCGGCGGTCTGGCGGTGTCGATTGTGGTTGTGGGCGCGTTCCTCGCGGCATCCACCGGTATTGTCGGCGCCACCGTGGTGACCATGGGCCTCTTGGCACTGCCCACCATGCTGCGCAATAACTACTCGCCCGAGCTGGCAACCGGCGTTATCGCGGCAAGCGGTACTCTGGGCCAGATCATCCCGCCGTCGATTGTGATCGTTTTGCTCGGCACCCTGGCGGGCGACCTCTATTCCACTGCGCAGGAAACCCGCGCGATGGAGGCGGGCTGTTCCGACGCACTCACCTATCTGGGTGAGCCTGCGGTGGTATCGGTCGGCACCTTGTTCCAAGCGGCGCTGCTGCCGGGTATCCTGCTGGCGCTGCTCTATGCCACTTATGCCTTTGGCTATGCGCTGCTGAACCCGCACAAGGCGCCGGCGGTGGCGATGGAGCCCGGCACCGGCGAAGTGATCACCCGCGGTGAAGGCCTGACCTGGTTTCTGGCGGTGCCGGCGGCCGTGATCGGCGGAGCCATCCTGCTGGGCAGCTTCAACGTCATCGGCAGCCAGAACATCACCGTCTCGACCTTCTCGGACGCAGGCGAGACCGCCTCCTTGCGCACCAATGTCGGTGCCGAATGCAAGGCCGCGATGATCGACCTGCACGGGCAGGAGGACTGGGACGAGGCTGTTGCAGAACAGGAGGCCATCGACGCCGCTGGCGGCGTGACATTGTCAGAACGGCTGAGCGAGGATGAAATCATCGCCGCCCGTGATGCCAAGATTGCCGCCGCCGCGCCGATCGGAACCGGCATCGCTGTGATCATGATCCTTATGGGTCTGGTGCTGGCCTTTGGCCGCGGTGTGGCGCCGTCGCGCGATGCCAAGCCGCTGATCCTGGGCGCCATCGGCGTGCTGCTGATTGCGCTGGTAGATCTGGTGGCCATTGCGCCGGCCACTTCGGCAGGTGCCACCGTGCTGTGGATCGCTCTGCCGCTGCTGCTGGCGCTGTGGGGCTGCCGCGAGGCCGCCGCGCGCTGCGCCACCAACGATCTGATCCGGGTGGTGTTCCCGCCGCTGGTGCTGATCGTTGCAGTGCTGGGGTCGATCCTGGGCGGTATCACCAACCCGACGCCCGCTGCGGCGCTGGGGGCAGGCGGTGCCATCATGCTGGCGGCCTACCGCAAGCTGCAGGATGAGGGGCGGTCCGGCAAGATCATCATCTGGTCCACCTTTGCCGTTATGCTGTGCATTCTTGTCGGCATGAATTTTGACCTGCGGGTCAATCAGGGCGGCGTTTCCCTGGAAAGCTGGATCGCTTTCTTTGTGGCCTACGGCGCCTATCTCTTTGCGCTATTCGGGTTGCTTTACGGCTGCTGGGTGCTGTTCAAATCAGGCGTTCTGTCACCGATTGTGCGGGAGACCGCCAAGGTGACCTCGATGGTGTTCACCATCCTGATCGGCTCGCAGCTGCTCAATCTGGTGGTGATCTCCTTTGGCGGCGAACACTATATCCAGCAGTTCCTGAAGAGCTTTGACAACGAGATGACGGTCTTCCTGATCGTGATGCTGGTGCTGTTCTTCCTGGGGTTCGTGCTGGATTTCCTGGAGATCATCTACATCGTGATCCCCATCGTCGGGCCGGTGATCTATGGCGGATCTTTCGATCCGAAATGGGTGACAATCATGGTGGCGGTGAACCTGCAGACCTCGTTCCTGACACCGCCCTTCGGGTTTGCGCTGTTCTACTTGCGCGGGGTGGCACCCAAAGAGGTGACCACGGCCCATATCTACCGCGGGATCGTGCCCTTTGTGCTGATCCAGGTGGTGGGCATCGCCATCCTGTGGGCGTTCCCGGCAATCGTGACCATCGTGCCGGCGCTGATCCCGAACTGATCAAGGCGCGTGATAAGAAACGGAAAAGGGGCCCCAAGCGGGCCCCTTTGCTTTTGTGCCGGGGGAGGGGCGCTGCCCCTTTGCGCCTTTGGCGCATTCACCCCGGAGTATTTTTGACCAGAAAGAAGCTGGGGATCAGGCGAACTGGATCAGATCCCAGCGGTTGCCGAAGGGATCGCGCCAGACGGCAACGGTTCCATAGGGCTCATGCCGCGGCTCTTCTTCGAAGGTGACGCCCTGGGCCAGCATTGCGGTATGATCCCGGACGAAATCGTCTGTCGCCAGAAACAGGCCGACACGGCCGCCGAACTGGTTGCCGATAGCGGCCTCCTGCTCCGGTCCTTCGGCACGGGCCAGGATCAGACTGCCCTGGCTGGCACCCGGCGGCAGGATGCGGACCCAGCGTTTGCGGCCCTGATCGATATCCTCGGCCAGCTGCCAGCCAAGCCGGCCGCAGTAAAAGGCGATGGCAGCGTCGTAATCCGGCACTACCAGGGAAATGGCATGAAGATGCTGCATCAGCGGCTGCGGTGGATAGGCTGTTCAGGCAACTGGATATTGGCGACCTGTTCGGCAATCGGATCGGTGGACAGCGGATGGCCGGCGGCTTCGAACTCAGACGGGTCAGACATCTTTTTCCATTCGCTGCGGTGATAGATTTCCAGGCCTGAGAACTTGGCCTTATAGCTCATCTTCTGGCTGCCAGGCACCCAGTAGCCGAGGTAGACATACGGCAGCCCGGCCTCGCGCGCGATGGAGATATGGTCGAGAATCATAAACGTGCCCAGCGAATTCTGCTGCTGGTCCGGGGCGTAGAAGGAATAGACCATGCTGAGCCCATCCTCCAGCACGTCGGTCAGCGACACCGCCGTCAGCTGGTTGCTGCCCGGCACAGCATACTCCACCACCCGGCTGCGCACCGGGGTTTCCTCGATCATTGCGGCGTATTCGAAGACATCCATATCGGCCATGCCGCCATCGGCATGGCGGCTGTCGAGGTAGCTGCGGAACAGCGAAAACTGGTCCTCGGTTGCCCAGGGCGACGTTGCACGCCGTTCCAGATGCGCGTTGCGTTTGAGCGTGCGTTTCTGGCTGCGGGTGGCGGTAAAGGCCGCCACATCGATCCGCGCCGACAGGCAAGCAGAGCATTCCGAGCAGGACGGCCGGTAAAGCACGTTCTGCGAGCGTCTGAAACCCTGTTGGCTAAGGCTGTTGTTCAGCTGCTCCACCCCGTCGCCCTGCAGCGCAGTGAACAGCTTCCGCTCCATCCGGCCCTCCAAATAGGGGCAGGGCTGGGGCGCCGTCACATAAAACTGCGGTGCAATAGGAAGGGTATGGCGCATCAGAACTCTTCAGCAGTTTCACAGGACAGATGGAACGGTTCGCAACGTGGTCCCATGATGATAGCAACGCGGTCCCAGTGCGCCAAGTGGACATGTGGAAAATGGTTTAACGGTGTCTTGCGTTGGAAGGCGGGCAGACGGCCCCGATTGTCCAACATCTGTCAGGAATTGCGCCGCTGCAAGCTTCGGTAAGAACACTCGCGCAGACTGCGGCACCGTTGCACGCTTAAGCCTGCATCCGGGCGTGTCTGATCTTTCTGCCTGAAGCGTCTACTGCTGGACGACGCCCGCCCGCTTTACCGGATCAAATATCGCGTCCAGCTCTTTCTAAGGCGGCGGGCGTTCCTCTTCGGCCCAATCGGCATGCTTCGCAGCGGTTCTGGAAATTCGGTTTGCCCGCTATGCTTCACGGACAGGTTTCCAATATGCTGCATGTGCAAACCTTGCACTGTGTTCCAAAACAGGGAGGCGTTACGCCCGGCGGTTCAGCATTGCGGTGCCGAGGAAGTGGTCAGTCAGGCCTTGGCCGCGCGAGGAGGTCAGCATCAGGATGACCGAGATCACCTGCAAGACCGGCAGCGCCAGCGACAGCGAGTAACCTGCGGTGTGCAGCGCGGCCAAACCGCTGTCGAGCCGCTGGCCGGAACCGTCGCGCAGTTCGATCCCGGCAAAGCGCATACCCCAGGTGGCGGAGCCATTGGCGATGGTCACAGTCCGGTAGGCAAACCCCGCAGCCAGATACAAAAGCGGCCAGATCAGCAGCCCGGTAAAGGCCGTCAGCACCACTGCGGCGGCGCTGATGGCAAAGATCAGAATGCTGTCGATGATCCAGGCGATCAGCCGTTTGGCGGGCACGGACGTATAAAATTCTGCCTGGTAGTCGGGGTCGGGCAGGGCGGTCATGTGCGGAAGTCCTTTGTGCTGCGGGGGTATTTGGGGGGCGGATGGGCTGAACAGTTTCCCCGCCCGGGTCGGGGCGGGGCAGCCGGAAAGGTCGCGGTCCGGGCAGATCAGTGGCTTTTGGGGCCGCCGTTGCCGGCTTCATCTTCCGGATCATCGCTGCGGGCGGCGGCTTGCGCGCGCTCATCCATAAACTCGTCGAATTCAGCCTTGTCCTTGGCCTCGCGCAGGCGCTGCAGGAAGGCGTCAAAGTCGTGCTGCTCCTGCTCCAGGCGGTTCAGGGTGTCTGCCTTATAGGCATCAAAGGCGCTGTTGCCCGAGGGCTTCATTGCGGAATATCCGTGGCGCGCCCAGGACTTGCGGTGGCGGCAGGAGGATTTGCTGAACATGCGTTTGCTCCAGATCATGTAAAAGAGAAGGGCCAGGCCCACCGGCCAGAAGAACACGAAGCCTAAGACCATGGCGGCGATCCAGGCGCCTTTGCCCTTGCTGTCCAGCCAGGCTTCGCTGCGGGAAAACCAGCCCTGCACAGGTGCATGGGCGGCGGTAGGGGTGAAACTCGTCATCGGGGTCCTCCAGGTTGTCGGTGAATGTAAATCCCTTTCACATCATAGCATATCGGAAGCCGACGGCCTGGGTTCAAGGGGGATGTAAAACTATTTTACATTCGCGCATCGCCGACACTGCAGCGGGACACTTTGCTTGTAGCGGGACTGTATGTAGCGGGACACTTCGCGTTGCAGTGTGGGACACTTCCCGTTGCAGCAACTCATTTTCATGATTTCTCTGATTTTTAGGCCAAAACCCGACGCTTAGCCAGCTCCGAGAGCTTCGGCTTCCCCGATCTGACACTGCGGTTTTGGGACACTTCCCGTTGCAGTAAGGGACACTTCCCGTTTCAATACCGGGCAATCCGCCGCCCGAAGCGTAAAAAAACGCCGGGCGGCAGAGGGTTTTAAAGGGTGTTTAAAGGCAGGCTTTAAGCTCTCTCTGGGTGGGAACAGGTGAGTTTGACAACTGCGGGACCCTTGCCTGGTGGCAAGCGAACTCACGCAAGGCCGGACGAAGCTTCCGTTCGTCAATAATGGGGTTATGACCGCTCCCATCCCGAACCGGACATCTGTCCTGCCTCTCAGCCGAGACGGGTGCTCATGCAGGTCCCCGGCGGAAAGCGTGAATTCACCGCGTCCGCGAGAGCAATTTCCTTGATCTGTTAAAGCGGCCGTCCCAGGCCGAAAGTGCAATAGGCAAAGGTTACGGTTGGTAAGATGAAACTACTTCCAGCAACTCTTCCACAAACTCTGCTACCAAGTCCGAAATCTTGTCCTTTGTCGGAAATAGCAATGCCACCTCGTGAAAGACCTCCGGTTCGAGAGGAATGCTCTTCAAACCGCGGCTCTGAAAGTGCTCGGCCGTAACGGGGTCTACGATGGAGACGCCAACGCCCTTTTCGACCAGCTCGCAATTGGTGGCAAAGAACTGCGTCTGGATCAGGGGTGACCAGTCTTTGCCTTCCGCGGCAAAGAGGGAGGCCAATTGGCGGCTGGTGGAATGTCCGTTGTACAAGGCGACGATCCGCTCCGCCGCAAGGTCTGAAACCGACAGGCAGCCCCTTTCCGAAAGGGGATGATCCTTCGGAACCACGCATACACAGCGCAGATGCAGGCTTTGGTAAGTGTTCCCGGAAGGCTCCACCGGCGGCTCAACCAGCGCTATGTCATACTGGCGGGAGGGGAACAGATTGCGGACCATATGCGAGCTTCGGGTTTGAATGTCGAAGGTCACATCCGGGTGGCGCTTGTGCATGCGGGCTATGGCCATCGGCAGCACGGTGAGTCCGTATCCCGGCAGCGTCGCAACTGTTATCGCGCCGAATTTGCCCCGGCGGATCTGGCTGGCAACCTGGTTGGCAAGGTCCACGTCATTCAGCAGCCGCTCCGCAACTTCGGAGAAATACCGGGCTTCGACCGTCGGGTGCAGCCGGCCTGACCGGCGTTCAAACAGTTTGAAGCCCAGCTGGTGCTCCAGTGTGGCAATCATGGTGCTGACGCCCGGCTGGGACATGTTCAACACCTCTGCTGCCTTGGAAACGGTTTTGTGCAGCATCACCATTCGGAAACACTGAAGATGCTTAAGGTTCATAGCCGCTCCGAATCTGCTCAAAATAAGTATTTTGAAATCGTATAGATAGGGCAAGTAATATTATTATTTTTGTATGGATGGGTGATCTACCCTGAACGCGTCAAAACACGCCAGAACCACCAGGGAGCCATTCATGCTAACAAAGAACACACTCATAATCCCGGCCATTGCCAGTCTGCTTGGAGGCGGAGCCGCCTTGGCAGACGAAGTTACGGTCAACCTCGGTTTCGCAGCCCCGGAAGACAGCGCCTACGGCGTTCTGGCTGCCAAATTCGAAGAGCTGGCGGAGGAGTATTCCGGCGGCAGCATTGATGTCAAAGTGCGCTGCTGCACTCAGCTGGCCACCGAAGACGAGGCCTTCAAGGCAATGCAGCTGGGCACCGTGGACATGTACATCATGACCCACAACAACATCTCGCCGCACTTTGCCCCCATGGAAGCGTTTGTTCTGCCCTACATCTTCCAAAGCACGGATCACGCCTATGCGGTGCTCGACGGTGAGGTTGGGGCGGGCATCGCTGCTCAGATCAAGCAGAAAACCTCGCTGGATCTGCTGACATTCGGTTACGTTGAATACCGGGATTTCTACAATACAGAGCGGCCGATCAACAGTATCGAGGACATTCAAGGCATCCGGGTCCGGGTTCCGCAGAACAACGTGATGATCAAGACACACGAGGCCTTCGGCTCGGTTCCCTTGCCGATTGCCTGGTCCGAGACGCTGGCGGCTCTGCAAACCGGCACGGTATCTGCAGGGGACAGCGGAGCGTCTTTCGTTAAGTCTCAGAAGTTTTATGAAATCGCTGACAACCTGGCCGTGCTGGAGCACTTCGCCTTTTTCACCCCGATGCTCGCCAGCAGCCGTATTATGGGCAAGCTCGATGACGGGCAGCAGGAGGCGGTGCGCAAAGCCGCCCGCGATGCCGGTCAGCACCAGCGCGAGGAAATGGCGCGCCAGTTGGCCGAGGCCCGTGATTTCCTGCAATCCGACGGCGGCATGACGATTACCTATCCGGACAAGGCCGGGTTTATTGAAGCAGGCATCGCAGTACAGGACGCCTTTATCGCCAATGGCGCCGATGAGGCCACAAAGACGCTGATCCTGGACATCCGCAAAGCCGCTGAGTGATCAACCTCCCCTGATCCTTTGATCGGATTGACCTGGGGCGCGTCCTCCATACGCGCCCCTTTTTTATGGAGGTTAAAATGCTGACTTCGCTTAGAACCCTCGAATCCCGCTTTGAAGAGATCTTCTGTGTCACCGGCCTGTTGGTCATGGCCACGGTTATCTTTGTGCAAGTTGTGCTGAGGGTGTTTTTTGAGACTGCCTTTCACGGCGCCGAGGAAATTGCTGTCTATGGAATGGTGACCGCCATTTATCTTGGCTGTTCCTTGGCGATCCGGGAACGCGCGCATATCCGGATCACCTTTCTGGTCGAGAAGCTTCCCCACAGGGGGCAGGTGTTCTGCGTTGTCCTGGCTGACATGCTGTGGATGGCCTTCATTCTGCTGCTGCTGAAGGAAAGTGTCACTTGGATCCAGCTTCTGATCCAGTTCGACTACATCTCGCCCGCTTTGGGCATCAATCAGAAATTTCCCCAATCCATCGTCCCGCTGGCGCTTTGCCTGATGATCGCGCGGATGGCGCAGGTCTATTACCGCTGGATTGTCCGGGACCAAGCTGAAGGGCTGCCGCTATGAATGGTCCAATGTGCATGGCGATTGTCTTCCTGCTGACAATCGTTATCGGGGTTCCGATCCCATTTGCTGCAGGTATCGCAACTGTGGTCGGCCTGTATATCGCTGACATCCCTTTGGCCTTGCTGGCGCAGAGTGCCTACAACGCCTTTGAGCCGTTCCCGCTGACCACCATCCCGCTTTTTGTGCTGGCCGGTCAGATCATGGAAAAGGGCGGCATGTCCGAAAAGCTGATCGAGATCGCGCAAAAGCTGGTGGGGGCCTATAAGGGCGGTATCGGCCTGGTGACGGTTGTCGCTTGCATGTTCTTCTCGGCGCTTTCGGGTTCCGGGCCAGCAACAACAGCAGCCATTGGATCTATCACGATCCCGACAATGCTGAAGGAAGAATACCGCCCGCGGTTTGCCGGTGCTGTGGCCGCTGCAGCCGGGGCGATGGGCAGCATGATCCCGCCCAGCAACCTGTTGATTATCTACGGGCTGGTGACGGACGAGAGTATCCCGCGGCTGTTCCTGGCCGGCATCGTGCCGGGGCTGTTCCTGGGCTTCCTGCTGTGTGTGGTGACCTACGCCATCGCCCGTAAGAACAACTATGGCGGATCGGGCGAACGTTTCACCCTCGGCCCGCTGATGTGGGCGCTGTGGGAAGGCAAATGGGCCATCGGCGCACCGGTCTTCATTCTTGGCGGGATTTATGCTGGTTTCTTTACACCTTCGGAAGCCGCTGCGGCAGCAGTGTTCTACGGGCTGTTTGTCGGGCTGTTCATTTACCGGGGCCTGACCTGGCGCGGCGTCTATGAATCGCTGAAGTTCACCGCGATCATCATCGGCTCCATCCTGTTCATCCTGGGTTCCACCAAAGCCTTTGGCCAGCTGGTCACGCTGTTCGATATTCCCGATATGGTGAGCAACGGCTTTGCGGGCCTCATCGCCTATCCCTGGCTGGTGATGCTGCTGATCGGCGTCGTCTACATCTTCGTCGGTATGTGGCTGGAGTCGATCCCGCAGATTATCATCTTCACAGCGGTCATGCTGCCGATTGCCACCCAGATCGGCGTCGATCCGATTGTGTTTGGCGTGTTCACGGTGATGACCTGCGAGGTGGGTTTCCTGACACCGCCTATCGGGGTCAACCTGTTCGTCGCCTCCAAACTGACCAAGACCTCGGTCGAGGACATCTCTGTCGGCGTCATCCCGCTGCTGATCCCGTACCTGTTTATTATCGTGCTTCTCGCCTTTTGGGGAGACTGGGTGACCTGGCTGCCCGATCTCATCATGGGCCCGTCGCTGGACTAGGAAAACAACATGAGCAACACCTATTCTCTCTCCTTTCTGCGTGGCCTGAATGAGCCCGCAACCTTCATGGGGGTCCCCTTCAGCGGGGACCCGGCGGGAAGCCAGGCTGCTTTTCTGGGTATCCCCTTTGACTGCGGGCAGCACCCTACCCGCATCGGAGCCCGCGGCGGGCCTAGGGCGATCCGGGCACAGTCCTCCCTCGTGCGCCGCTACCAGCCGCCCTTTGCCGACTTCGATCCGCTGAGCGAGCTGAAGGCAGTGGATCTGGGCGATTTAGATGTCAATTCCGGCATGCTGGAAGAGGCTAGCGGCGGGATCGAAGCAGGGCTGGCTTATGTCCTGGGCAAAGGAGTCACTCCGATCACCTTTGGCGGAGACGGGGCCGTTACGCTGCCGCAGCTGCGTGCTGTCCGTGAGTTTTTTCCCGATCTGGTGGCTGTGCATCTGGATGCGCATACCGACACCAGTGCAGGTGACGGGCCCTGCTATTATGACCGCTACAACACCGCCACGACCTTCACCCGGGCGGCAGAGGAAGGACTAGTAGACCCATCCGGCTCTTTTCACGTTGGCGGGCGCGGAACGCTGCCTCTGCAGGGCACTCATGACCATACTGAACAGCAGGGTTATAACCTGATCACTGGCGACATGCTGTTCAAACAGGGGATTTCAGCAGTTGCGCATGAAATCCACCTGACTGTTGGCAACCGCCCTGTCTATTTGTGCTTTGACATGGATTTCTTCGATCCATCCTGTGCCCCTGGTGTTTGCACCCCGACCTGGGGTGGCCCGACAGCACGGGAAGGATTGCAGCTGCTGCGCGCCTTGGCAGGGCTTAATTTCGTCGCTGTCGATATCAATACGGTCAGCCCGGACCACGATGCTGGCGGTATGACTGCATTCCTGGCGGGGACTGTCGCTTTGGAGTGCGCCACCATGGTTGCACTGAACAAGCGGAAATCTATTGCAACAGGCGGCACTGCTGCGATCGAAACCGCAACTTCCGGATAGGCTCAGCGCATGACCGTCTTCGATATTATCCTCCTAGCCAGCGCGGCCTGCTTTGCGGGCGTTGCAAATGCGATCGCCGGAGGAGGCAGCTTCCTGACATTTCCGGCCCTGGTGTATACAGGCGTCCCAGCCATCGCTGCAAATGCGACAAGCGCAGTTGCCGTGTTCCCAGGCTACCTGAGCGGCGCAATGGGTTTCTTTCGCGAGCTTAAAGGCGTGCCTAAGCGGCACCTTGCACTCCTTTTCGGGCTGTCGCTGGCTGGCGGTGTATTGGGCTCGCTTCTGCTTCTTGTCACACCTGCATCAGTGTTTTCCTTTGTGGTGCCCTGGCTGCTCGGTTTTGCAACCTTGCTCTTCGCTTGCGGAAGCCGGATTGCCGCCTGGGCTGCCCGGAATCTCAAAGCCGAGGGCCTGACGGGAAACGCAGCAACGTTGCTGGTCTGTATCTATGGCGGCTATTTCAATGGCGGGCTAGGAATTGTCCTGCTGGCTTTGTTTTCAATGCTTGGCTTGCGGGATATCAACTTGATGAACGGGCTGAAAAACGGAATGTCCTTCGTCCTGTCCGGTGCTTCGGTCGCGACATTTGCCTTGGCAGGGATTGTGCATTGGCCGCAGGCGCTGCTGATGATGGTGACCGCTACAATCGGCGGCTATTGCGGGGCGCTGGCGGCAAGACGGCTGCCTGCCACCACAGTGAGGACAATCATTGTTTGCGTCGGATGCGCGATGACGCTGATTTTTGCGCTTCGGATCTGACCAAGGTCATCTCTGGCCCAGTATTGGCACTGATGCAGCACCGGATTGTCATCTACCGCTTCAGGAGCGCTGCGCGGCGGCTAGAAAGGTAGTGATGAAAGTCTGGCATAAGCCGCACGTTACTCAGCAGGACGTTTTTTTGCAGATAAACCTAAGCAAAAATACTACTTCATCCACTCCTTCAAATTGGGTAAGAGCGTGCATGTTGAGTACCGAGAATGCCAAGAGTTCTTAGCCCTAAGCTTTGAGCTGTGAACAGGCTTGGAGCTCGGGTTTGAGAATTGCTAGGAACGCTTCGGCAGCTTTTGAAAGGGGTTTATCCTGGGGTACAAGCAGACCGATCTGATAGCTGACTTCCGGTGCAAACTCGCGCAGGATGCAGCCTTCCGTGAACCCTGTACTGTTCACCGGATCGACGATGGCCACGCCACCGCCTGATCTCACGAATTCTGCAATAGAGGCAAAATACTGCGCCTCAAGCACGACGTTCCAGCGCGCACCAGCATCAGAGAAGGCACGAGCGATCTGGAAGGTTGTCATGTGGTCACGGAACAAGGCGGCGAAGGGCACGCCGTCCAATAGTTCGGGCGTCAGTGTGTCATGCGCCGCCAAGGGATGATCTCGCGGTAGCAGGCATTGGCAGGAGAAAGAGACCTCTTCAGCACTCACACCCGCAAACTCGGCGGGTTTTTCAGCGATAGCGATGTCGAACATTTGGCTGGGCAGTTGGTCGATCACGACGTGCGAGCTGCGCGACAACAGGCGTACTTTTACATCGGGACGCTCGGCCTGGAACTGGCTGATCAGGCGCGGCAGGAACTTGATCGAGATGCCAGGAAAGGCGGAAATCGTCAAATGGCCGGCAGCCCCACGACGCAATCGTTGCGCGGTATCACTGGCGCGCCCCACAGCCTCCAGCACCCGCTGGGCTTCGTCATAGAAGATAAGCGCTTCGGGAGTCGGCTGCAGCCGGCCGGACTTGCGCAGGAACAGCTTGAACCCCAGCCGATGCTCCAGGGTGGCAATGGTATTGCTGACCGCAGGCTGTGAAATCCGCAAGATTTCCGCGGCGCGTGTCATGGTGCCTGCGGTCATAATTGCTTGAAAACATTCAATTTCACGTACCTGCATAATCATATTATGACTTTTTATTATAGTTAATGGAAGTAAAATTATTAGAATTGATGATCTGCCAAATTTACCCTGCCCCCATGAATTCGTTCAGAACTCAAGGGAGGGAATAATGAAGAAATTCCTGGCAACCACTGCACTGGCGGCCTTTGCGGCGTTTGGTGTTTCACAGCCTGTACAGGCGGAAACAAAATTTGTGACAATCGGAACCGGCGGGCCAACCGGCGTCTACTTCGTGGCTGGCAACGCAATCTGCCGGATGATCCACAAAGAAGCAGCCGAAGGCCGCAAGCAGGGGCGTCAGCATGGCTACCGCTGTGCGGCACCATCCTCGAACGGGTCCACTTATAACCTGGCCCAAATTTCGCAGGGTGAGTTCGAGTTCGGTGTCTCGCAATCCGATTGGCAGTATTATGCCGTGAACAGCACCTCCGAAAAAGTTGTGAACGATCCCGGCTTCCGCTCCGTGTTCTCAGTGCATCCGGAGCCGTTCCAGCTGATTGTTTCCGCGGATTCCGGGGTCAAATCTTGGGAAGATCTGAAGGGTAAGCGGCTCAATATCGGCAACCCGGGTTCCGGGCAGCGCGGCACGACCGAGCTTCTGATGGAGCGCTATGGCACCGGGCGCGACTATTTCGGCTTGGTAACCGAGATGACGTCATCTGAACATTCCAACGCTTTGTGCGACGGCAACATTGACGCTTTCACCTATGTTGTGGGCGTTCCGAACTCGGGCGTTGCGGTGGCGACCGAAGGCTGCGGCGCACAGATCGTCAGCCTGAACACCGATGTGGAAAAGCAGCTGATCGAGGAGCGCCCGTTTTACGCCGCCACGTCGATCCCGGCCGGTGTCTATTCTTCTCAGAAAGAGGATGTGACCACCTTTGGCGGCTATGCCACCATCGTCTCGCATGAGAATGTCGATGCGGATCTGGTTTACGAGGTCGTGCGGGCGGTGTTCGAAAACCTGGACGACTTCAGGGCGCTGCACCCGGCATTCGCCAACCTGGATCCCAAAAGCATGATCCATAACGGTAATTCCGCGCCGCTGCACGAAGGCGCGGCCCGCTATTACCGCGAGAAAGGCTGGATCGAGTAACGGTCTCCTCCCCACTCGGTAACAGCTGGTCTCTGCCGCTCAGGCAGAGACCGAATTTTCCTTCAACCCGGAAATCACCATGTCTGATAAACCACTGCAACAAGCTGCAGTCGATGAGGCGTTGAAAGTCGAACGCAACGACTATTTCGGCCCCTGGCCGAAAACCTTCATCACCGTTGCCGCCCTTTGGTCCCTTTACCAGCTGTGGATCGCGTCCCCGGTTCCCTATGCACTTGGCTGGGGCATCTTCGTGGACCTGCCCGCCCGCGGCATTCACCTGGCTTTTGGCCTGTTCCTGTGCTTCCTGCTGTTTCCTGCCAAATTTGAGCAGGAGCGGGCCGGGAAGGCATGGTTCAGCCTGATCCTGGCAGGGATCTCGGCCGCCTGTGCGCTGTATGTCTGGCTGGGGTATGATGGTATCGTCTTGCGGGCGGGCATCCTGCTCGACCTGGACATTCTCGGAGTCTCCGTCCCGTTTGAAGCCATCCTGTCCGCCGTTGGCATGGCGCTGCTGCTGGAGGCCACGCGCCGGGGCGTGGGGCTGCCGCTGGTGATCGTCTGCGGCATCTTCATGGTTTACTCGCTGTTTGGTCCCTACATGCCCGAGATCATCGCCCACCGCGGCGTGTCGATTTCGCGGATGACGGGTTACAACTGGCTGACCAGCGAGGCGATCTTCGGGATCCCGATTGCGGTCTCCGTCAGTTACGTGTTCCTGTTTGTGCTGTTCGGCGCCTTCATGGATACCGCGGGCGCCGGCAAGTTCTTTCTGGATCTGTCCTTTGCTGCTGTTGGCAAGTACCGCGGCGGGCCGGCCAAGGCAGCCATTCTGGCATCCGGCCTAACGGGGATGATCTCGGGCTCATCCATTGCCAACACGGTGACAACAGGCGCCTTTACCATTCCGGTGATGAAAAAGACCGGCTTCCCTGGCGACAAGGCCGGCGCGATCGAGGTATCCGCGTCGATCAACGGCCAGATCATGCCGCCGATCATGGGCGCCTCGGCCTTTATCATCGCGGAGTTTATCGGCATCTCCTATTACGATGTGATCGTGCATGCGATGATCCCGGCCTTCATCGCCTATCTCTCGCTGTTCTACATCTCGCATCTGGAGAGCCTGAAGCTGGGCCTGGAAGGCCTGCCCAAAGCCGACCTGCCGGCAATTCGCAAGACGCTGAAAGAAGGCGCCTATTTCCTGGTCCCGATCGGCATGCTGGTTTACCTGCTGCTTGTCGAACGCTGGAGCCCAGGCAGTGCAGTGTTCTGGTCAATCCTGATGATGGCGGGGATCATCGTTGCCCAGCAGGTTGTGCTGGCACGCGAACACGGGCTGTCCGTCGCTAAGGGAATCCGGTCCGGTGGCATCATTGTCTTCTATTCGCTGGTGGCAGGCGCAAAGTCGATGACTGCGGTGACAGCTGCTGTTGGGGCTGCCGGCATCATCGTCGGCATTGTGTCGTCCACCGGGTTGAACAACGCAATGCTGGGAATTGTCGAAGCGCTGTCGCAGGGCAATATCTATATCCTGTTGGGCTTGGTGGCTGGTGTCAGCATCGTGCTGGGCATGGGCCTTCCAACCACTGCGAACTACATCGTGGTGGCCTCGCTGATGGCCGGTGTGATGGTGGAATTGGGCAATGCCTCGGGCCTTGTGCTGCCGCTGATCGCCGTGCATCTCTATGTCTTTTACTTCGGACTGATGGCGGACGCGACACCGCCGGTGTGCCTGGCGGCCTTCGCGGCTTCGGCCATCTCCGGTGCTGACCCAATGAAGACAGGTGTGCAGTCGTTCAAATATGCGATCCGCACTGCGATTCTGCCGATTGTCTTCATCTTCAACCCTGAACTTCTGTTGGTCGGAGTCGACAGCATTTGGCACGCCATTCTGGTCTTTATCGTGTCGTTGATTGCGATCTTCGCCTTCTCGTCTTTGACGCTGCAGTGGATGTTCGTACGCCTCAAACTGGTGGAGGCGGTGCTGCTGGTCTTTGTCGTCGTCAGCCTGTTTCGCCCTGATTTTGTGCTGGACCGGTTCAGCCCGGCCTTTGCGGATGCGCCGCTTGAGACCGTTGTGGACGGAACATTGCCCGTCGATGAAGGCCAGAAGATCCGCGTCTACGTGACGCGCGAGACCGAGTACGGTGACCGCTACAAGCTCTTTACCGTCACCGTTCCGCAGGCGGCGGAGAATATGACAGCGGCGATCGGTCTGGACCTCACCGCAGAGCCGGATGGGCGTGCCAGCGTGACCGATGTTGCCTTTAACGCACCTGCCGAACAGATCGGCATCACCTGGGGCGACTATGTGACAGCCGTCGGGCTGGAGCAGTCGGGCCGGCCGCCCAAGGAGATCATCTATATTTTCGGTCTGCTGGCCTATGCGGGCGTCATTCTGATGCAGCGGCGCAGGATGAGAAACAACAATCCCAAACCAGTGGAAGTGTGACAATGGCTGTGAAACTGACCGAAACAAACCTGCGCAACAGGATCTGGTTCTGGCTCGATCAACACCGGGAGCGAGTTGTGGACACCACTATGCGGCTGGTGAAGATCAAAAGCCCGCAGCCAGAAGGTGATGTCCGTGCCATGGCGGATGAGATCGAAGCCATCGCCGCAGAGATCCCGGGGGTGGAGATCGAGCGGTATATCTCGGAAGAGCCGATCCACAACTTGGTTCTCCGGTTGCGCGGTAACCGCCCAGGCAAGAGGCTTGTGTTCAACGGGCATATGGACACCTTCCCGGCGGGCGAGCTGTCCGCCTGGAGCCGCAGCCCGGAAGGCGAGATCGTTGGCGGTAAGGCCTATGGGCTTGGGATCTCAGACATGAAAGGGGGGATTGCCGCCAGCCTGATGGCCTTGAAATGCTTGGCGGAAACCGGCGCGGACTTCCCCGGAGAAATCGTCTGCACCTTTGCCGGGGACGAGGAAACCATGGGGGTTCTGGGCACCCAGTTTCTGCTGGATACAGTGCCGCATGTCAAAGGTGATGCTATGATCAGCGGTGATGTTGGCTCGCCCCATGTGCTGCGCTTCGGGGAAAAGGGGATGATCTGGGCCAAGGTCACCGCCAGGGGGCGGTCGACCCATGCCGCCCATGTCCACAAAGGCGAAAGCGCCATCGAGAAGTTGACAGGCGTGATGGAGGCATTCAAGTCCATTCGCAGCCTGCCCGCCGATAGTGAAGGCAGCAATGTCCTGCCGCTGATCGACCGCTGGTCAGAGAAATCTGAATCCTTGTCTGGCAAGGGTGAAACGCAGGTGCTGAAGTCCGTCACTGTCACCTTTGGCACGATCAGCGGCGGACGGCTGTCCAACCTTGTGGCGGACCACGCGGAGTTCACTTGCGACGTGCGCCTGCCGGTTGGGGTTCCAGTTGCCCGCGCCGAGGCCGAGCTGCAGAGGATCTGCGGCGAGGCCGAAGGCGTCTCTCTGGAGATCACCCGCCGCTATGAACCCAGTTGGACCGCGCCAGACCACCCGGTAATCGAAACCGTCAGGGCCAATTGTGCCGCCCTGCTGGGTGAGGAACCTGCCGTGACCATGCGCGTCGGTGCCTCTGATGCGCGGCTCTATCGATATGCGGGCGTGCCTTCGGTGGTCTGCGGCCTTACCGCCTTTAACCTCGGCGCGCCGGATGAACATATCCTGCTTGAAGAGCTGACTGCGCTGGTTGATATCTTTGCCCTGTCCGCGCATGACTACCTGGTGAGCAATGCTTGATCTGACCATCCTGTTCACGGCCGCCTTTCTGGCCGGAGTCCTGAATGCCATTGCAGGCGGCGGCAGTTTTCTGACCTTTCCGGCGCTGGTTTTTACCGGCGTGCCGCCGATCCCGGCCAATGCCACCAGCGCGGTTGCCGTCTTCCCTGGCTACCTGTCAGGGGCCGCGGGCTTCAAGGAAGAACTGCGCAGCTATGACCGCCGCGCGCTGTTCACGTTGACGGGGCTGTCTATCGTCGGTGGCATCGCGGGGGCGCTGCTGCTGCTGGTGACCCCTTCCGAAGTGTTCAGTTTCGTGGTGCCGTGGCTTCTTTTGTTCGCCACGCTGCTGTTCGCTTTTGATAAGCAGCTGCGGGCAATGACCACCCGGGAGACGGGCAGCGGTCCTTTCAGCAGGACAGCGGCCACACTTGCTGTGACCACCTACGGTGGCTATTTCAACGGCGGTCTTGGGATCGTGCTTCTGGCACTGTTCTCTGGTCTTGGATTCCGGGACATTAACCTGATGAACGGGCTGAAGAATGCCCTTTCTTTCATCCTGTCGGGTGCCTCGGTAGCGACCTTCGCCCTGGCAGGTATCATTTACATTCAGGAGGCGGCACTGATGATGGTTGCTGCCACAATCGGCGGGTACGCCGGTGCCCGCCTGGCCCGGCGCCTGCCAGTTCAGGCTGTGCGCGCTATCGTGATTGTGGTTGGCCTGGGAATGACCTTCGCTTTCTTTCTCAATAAATAAAGTGACGCATTTAGGCGGGCGCAAATGCTGCGCAATACAGTAACGACCGCTTTGACGGGCTGCGTCGCAGCAATTGCACTTAGTGGCCAGTGGCAGCTCTGGGCCGGTCGGGCGCTTCCGGCATGACCGGTCGCGCCGAGTTTGCAAAGGGCGCTTCCTGCGCATTGCTGTCGCAGAAGCATGGCGCAGCATCGGTCGGATTGGGCTCGCATCCGCCGTTCTCTGCCTGATGGACCAAGGGCCGGTCTAAGTTCGGTGCTAGCGTAAGGAGGAGCCCCGGCCTAAGCCGGGAACTCCTTCTTCAATTCGAGATACGCGCGCGCTGCAGCCATTGGGACCACCCCGTTACCGGCTGCAGCGGATCGGTCCACCCCGCAGGCCAGCCCATTATCCAGTCGGTGAAGGCAGGGTTCTGCTGCAGCAGGGCTGTCCCCTTCGAGTGCGCGTCCCCAGCCAGCAAGGTCACCAGGCATCGGGGGGAAGAGGCCAGCGGCCCCGGCGTCCAGCCGGTCGCCTTCATCAGATCCCACATCACAGTCCAGCAAAGCCCCGCCGTTCGCAGCGAGACCTGCCCCCCGGCCTGATTCTGATCGGCTACAAACAGGAAGCTGCCGGGCCCCATCCGGATCGAGGTCCGGTTGCCGCCCTGCTTGTAGGTCGGCGTGGGCCAGAATGAAGAGCCTTTGCCTGATATGAGACCCGCCGACTTCAGCCGCCGATTGCACGCGCGCTGCAACCCGGTAGCCCATGCCTTGAAGGTCGCGGACGACGTCTTGCAGGCCAAGGGTGAGATGGCCGGCGACGTTCTCAAAGAAACACCATTCCGGCTGCACCTCGCCGATGATGCGGGCAACGTCCGGCCATAGGTGCCGGGGATCCTGGTCGCCTTTGCGGTCTCCGCTGAGGGTGAAGGGTTGGCAGGGATAACCGGCAGAGAGGAGATGAACGCGGCCGCGCCACGGTTTGCCGTCGAAGGATTTGATATCGTCCCAGACAGGAGCCGCAGCCAGGGACGTGTCCGCCATCCGCGCCACGAGAGCGGCCGCGGAGAAACTGTTCCGCTCGACATAACACACAGTTCGGTATCCGGGTTCTGCAAGGTGCAGGCCAAGGTCAAGTCCTCCGACACCGGCGCAAAGGCTGATGCCGAGAAGGTCGTTAGATCGGTTGGGGGTACAAAGAGCCACACTGTGGGTCCTTTCCATCGCGCTCATTGGAAGTATCCGGGCGCTTTGGTGAAGGGCTCTGCGGCCTCAGGGAATTATGTGCCTTGCATCTGGGGCACTTGATGGCGAGCGTGCCGCTGAGGGCGCCAGGCTCAATTTTGAATAACAATCTGCGGCATTCACCGCAACGCTGGTCTTGCAGCTTCAAGTGGAATCACTCCAAAGAGGCCGGGTCCTCGAGGACAGGGAGCGGCCAAGAGTGTGTAGTGGTCGGCGGGGTCTGGTGTGAGAGCTAAGGCCCCGAGTTTGGGGGGTGATGGTACACCCCCCGGCCTCCCGTTTACGGGAGGCGGGTTGTTTCAGCTTTCAGCAGCGGGACCGGCCAGAGCGGCGGCAAAGGCAGCCACCGCATCAAACCCGGCCAGCTCCGCATCACCAAGCGCCGCAACCTGCGCCTCAACCGCTTCTTCAGCATCAAAGCAGCTCTGCACATGGGCTGCGACGGCGGCTGTGATCTGTTCCAGATCCAAGCGTGTCAGCTTGACCCAGCCGTCAGGGGCTTTCCAAGAGAACGGTTCACTCTTGATGCCCAGTTGCAGAGCGCTCAGCGCTTCGGTGAGGTCCGCGCGGGTCAGACGGTCGGTGCGGGCATGGAAGCCGTTGGGCAGCGTGATGCCGCCGTTTTGGACGTCCCACCGGGTGGCCGTCAAAACGGACAGGAGGGCAGCGCGCGCCGCTGCCGCAACCTGCTCCGGTGTGGTGATTTTCAGGGAAAAGCTCATGCCTCAGCCTCGCTGGCCTGGGGTTTGCGGGCAATCGGATCAGGCACCGGGCCGCTGGTGGCGGTGAACACAGGCGGGACAGCAGGCTGGTCCGGCTCAGCCGTTGCGTCGGAATAGACCCAGCGCAGCCGCACATGCAGTTCGCCGTTGATCCGCTCGATGCGCCCTATGAAAGGGTGGCTATCACCCTCTGGTTCAGCAAAGCCGCCGTCGGGCACATCGAAAAGATCAAAGGGCGTTCCATCGACAGTGATCACATCGCCGCTCACGCTGGCGCTGGTTTCAGACTGGCCGGGCAGACCGGCCACACAGATGCAGATAATTTTCATGATGATATCCTTTAGTACCAGCGGCCGATTGCGATCAGGCTGATGGCGCCTCCCACTCGGGAACCGCTGGTGTTCCAGTGGTTGAAATCAACGCTTGAGGTTGTAGGTGGCCGAACTGAAACGAAGGTTGCATCTGCGCTTGTCCGCCCCCCGCCGGTCACAGTAAGCCCGGTGGCTGTTGTAAACGCAGCCGGGAAGGACCAAGTGCTGTCCGCCGCCGTAGTGCTGGGCGCAACAGTCTCCGTGCAAATCTGCGTCCCGTCGGCAAAGCGCACATACTCGCCATTGGCGTTACTGCCGCGCTCGATCACGGCGCCGGTAGGGATGCCGCCGGACTGGGAGACTGTGCCAAGAATGTTTGCACTGGTGAAAAACTCGGCCCAATCGGTAGGCA
>NZ_LUKH01000029.1:0-57523 GCF_001593695.1 Leisingera sp. F5
CCGCATCCGTGAGCAGTTCCGCCTGTCCCTGGGCAGCGATGGCAGACCCCGCATGACCGAAGAACTGAAGGAGCTTGGCTTTGATATCGGGCACCGCCGTGCTGGCCGCCTGATGCGTGAGAACCGCATTGCGGTGAAAAGAAACAGGAAGTTCAAAGCCACGGCCGGCAGCAATCACAGCTTCAACATCGCGCCGAATCTTTTGAACCGGGACTTCTGTGCTGACCTCCCGAACCAGAAACGGGCGGGCGGTACCGGCTGCGTCCGGACACAAGAGGGATGGCTGTATCTGGCTGTCATCCTGGACCTGCATTCCAGGCGGGTTATCGGTTGGGCTGTCAGCAACCGAAGGAAGCGCGGCCTGGCGATCCGGGCGTTGAACATGGCGATTGCTTTGCGCGGGCCGTCGAAGGGCTGCATCCATCACACGGATCGCGGCAGCCAATACTGTTCGCACGACTACCAAAAGATCCTGCGCCGGCATGGGTTCAAGGTGCCGATGAGCGGGACTGGAAATTGCTACGATAACGCGGCGGTCGAAACCTTCTTCAAGACCCTCAAGGCGGAGCTGCTCTGGCAGCGATCCTGGGAAACGCGCAGGGACGCCGGGATGGCCATCTTCGAATACATAAACGGCTTCTGCAATCCGCGCCGGCGGCACTCAGCACTGGGCTGGAAAAGCCCCTTGGCCTACGAAAGAAAAGCCGCTTAAGTGAGAAATTGGAGCGGCATCAAACCGCGACACGTCCAGATCGGCGCTGTAGCCCCGTTGGAGGCAGGCGAGTGTCCCCGCGCCGGTGCTTTCCTGCTCGATCACGAACTGTACGCAAATCTCGGCACCGGGACGGAACCCGGCCGCGCGGATCGCGTCAATGGCGAACAAACCTGCAACCAGCCCTGATTTCATATCGCCCGCGGCGCTGCAATACATCCAGCCGCTGTCAATCACCGGCTCAATGGGCGGGCGAGTCCACATCTCCTCCGGACCTGCGGGCACGGTATCGACATGGCCATTGATGATCAGCGACCGGCCTACCGGGGACTCGCATGGCAAAACGCCTACGGTATTGAATGCCTGATCCAGGTCGCGGGTCAGAGGGGAATAGCCGGGATGATCCCGTATCTCTTCATCGGAAATGCGCCAGTGATCCACCTCGTAGCCGATCGCGGCCAGCCGGTCGGCCATGCAGTCCTGCACGCCCCGCTCGTTGCCGCGGGTGGAGGCAAATTTCACCAGATCGGAAGTAAAGGCCAGCTGTGCCTCAAAGCCGTCATCGACGGCAGCGCATAGCCTTTCCTTGATTCCGGTATCGAGCATGGCTGGTCCCATCAGTTTTGGTGCAACGTGAAGATTTGGTGATTTGGCGATGCTAATCCAGGCCGCCCGGCAAGGCAGCTACCCCATTGGGGGTAGCGCCGGCGCGACGAACACAGCAGGGACTATCGGGTCTGGACTGCAACTGCATCCCGGCCTCAAAGGCGCGAACGGCAACCTTTCCGGATGCGTCACACCCGCCAGCTCCCCCTCTTGGCAGGCCGCCAGTCCCACTGATGGGGGACTACCGGGAAGCTGCCCTGACAGGGATCATGCGGGTATTTCGCCAAGTTTTACAGGAGCGTTCGATGACAGGCTACTCGGTGGACGGAACGCGGCTTTGGTCCCGTTTGATGGACATGGCCGAAATCGGAGCAACAGCGAACGGCGGCTCGCACCGGCTTGCACTCAGCCAGGATGACGAGGACGGGCGCGAGCTGTTTCTGGCATGGTGCGAGAACCGCGGCTTCACAGCGGTCTTCGACAGGATCGGCAATCTGTTCGTCCGCCGCGCGGGCCGGACCCCTGCAGCGCCTCCGGTTGTTATCGGCAGCCACTTGGACACGCAGCCCTCGGGTGGCCGGTTCGACGGGGTACTGGGGGTGCTGGCCGGACTGGAAGTTCTGGAAACGCTTGAAGATCTTGAACTTGCAACAGAGGCGCCGGTGGAGGTCGCCGTGTGGACCAATGAGGAGGGCGCCCGGTTTCAGCCCGCAATGATGGGCTCGGGCGTTCATTGCGGCGTGCATTCACTTGCCGAGACCCTGGCGCTTACCGACGCATCGGGCATTCCGGTTGCGCAAGAACTCGAAAGATTTGGTTACGATAGCGGTGTGGAGCCGGGCAGCCGCGCAATCGGCAGCTATCTGGAACTGCATATCGAACAGGGGCCGGTCCTTGAGCAGGAGAAAAAGACTATCGGGGTGGTCACCGGCGGGCAGGCGATCCGCTGGTATACCCTGACAATGACCGGCGAAGAGACCCACGCGGGACCGATGCCCATGGCAATGCGCCGCGACCCAGTGCGGCAGCTGGCAGCGGTGACGGAACTAGTTTACCGGATTGGCCTGGAGGATCCGGATGCCCGCGCGACTATCGGGGTGATCGAAACGCAGCCCGGCTCCTTCAATGTGATGCCGGGGCAGGTCCGCTTATCGGTTGATATGCGCCACCCCGATGAGGCCGTGCTGGGGCATATGCATGGCACCTTGGCCGAGGGCATTGCTCAGTTGAATGCCGAAGCCGAGGGTGTGGACATTAACCTTGAGCAGACTTGGCACTCACCTGTGGTCACATTTGATACGCAACTGATTGAGGCGGTGCGGACCAGTGCCGCGGCGCGGGGCTATGCCGCCCGGGACATGGTCTCCGGCGCCGGACATGACGCATTCCATCTGGCCAAGGTCGTGCCTGCAACGATGGTTTTTGTGCCCTGCCGCGATGGCATCAGCCATAACGAGCGGGAATACACGGCGCCGGAGCATGTCCGCGCCGGTGCGAATGTGCTGCTGGATGTTGCGCTGCAGGCAGCGGGTGTGCAGGCGCCGGCGGGGGCCACGGCATGAGGGTCACTATTGCCAATTGGGACCCGCGGCCGGAGGCAAGGGCGGCACAAACGGAAGCGCTGGCGGCCCATGCCGCGGCAGAGCGGAGCGATCTTGTGCTGCTGCCGGAAATGCCGCTGAGCCTTTGGCTGGCCATCAGCCCGGAACGTGACGCGGCGTTGTGGCAGCAGTCTGTTTCTGACCACGAGAGCAGCCTGGATGAGCTTGGAAAGCAACTGGGAACGGGTTTGGCGGGATCGCGCCCGGTTCTGAATGCAACTGACCAGCCCAGAAACCGCGCCTTCCTATGGCGGGAAAACCGGATTGCTGCCGAGCCGCATGAGAAAGCGGCGCTGCCGGAGGAAGACGGCTATTGGGAGAGCCGATGGTATGGAGCGGGTGAGCAGCAAACGGCGCCGCTGGATTGGAACGGAGTGCGTTTCGGTTTTGCCATCTGCACCGAGCTTTGGGACTGGGCGCATGCCTGCCGCCTGTCGCAGGCGGGGGCGGAAGTGCTTCTGGTGCCGCGCGCGACGCCGGATGTGGGCAGCGATATCTGGATCTCCGGCGCCAGTGCCTTGGCGGTGCGGAGCGGCTGTTATGTCCTGTCGTCGAATTTCGCGTATCCGGCGGCGGACGGTTTTGCCTTTGAGGGGCTGTCCGTGGCGGTAGATCCGGACGGGGAGGTTCTCGCAGTAACCAGCGAGGAGCAGCCATTTGCCACGGTCTCTGTCAGCGCCAGTGCGGCGCGGGATGCCAAGGCCACTTATCCCCGGTATGTATTTGACAAAAAGTAAAAACAGGAAGGTGTGCAATGAAACATCTTTGTGCGGTTGCGGCGGGATTGGCCGGATTTGCAGGTGGTGCGGCATGGGCGGAGACTCTGGTTCTGACCAATGCCGTCATCTACACGGTGGATGAGGAGCGCAGCTGGGCTGAGGCGCTTGCCATTGATGAAACCGGCGTCATTGCCGCCGTTGGCAGCGAGGCCGAAGTGCTGGCTGCCGCAGGTAAAGATGCGGAGATCGTGAACCTTGGCGGCCGCATGGTGCTGCCTGGGTTTCAGGACATCCACCTGCATGCGGTGGAGGCCGGTGTGAATGCGGTCCTTTGCCCGTTTGAACCCTTTGATACTCTTGCGGGTTACAAGGCCACGGTGCGGGGCTGCGCTGAAAACGGCGATACTGGCGCGTGGGTGCTGGGGGCCGGTGTGAATATGGTCAACCTGCTGGACTTGCACGGGAACCCGGTTGAGGTGCTCGACGAAATCTCGCCGGACCAACCGGTGATGATCCTCGATGACATCGGCCACGGCGCCTGGGCCAATTCGCCGGCGCTGCAGGCTGCGGGATACGGCACGGCAGAGAATGCTGCCAATGGCAATATCATCCTGCGCGGTCCCGGCGGGCAACCCAACGGGGTGGTGCTTGAAAACGCACCGCGCAACCTGCGCACGCTTGCTTTCCCGCCCACCCGGGATAATCTGGAGTTCGCCTACGGCAGCCTGCTGAACGCGGCAGCGGAACTGAATGCCAACGGCATCACCTCTGTCAGCGATGCGGGCGGTTACTGGCCCCAGGGTCATCACCAGGTCTGGGACTGGGCAGAGCAAGCCGGCGAACTGACCCTTCGGGCTTCGAACGCCTTCTACATCTACCCTGACCGCCCGCTCGAGGAGCAGCTTTCCGAACTCAAAGCCCTCTACCACAATGACCCGGACCGGCTGGTGCGCTTCAACGTCGCCAAGATCTATGTTGATGGCATCCTGAGCCAGGCGACAGGCGCCTTGCTGAAGCCCTATGAGGCCGGGCTGGATCTGCCGGAAGGAGAGGAATACGGCTATCTGTACTTTGAGAAGGAGGCGTTGATGCGGGCCGCGCGGGAACTGTCGGCGGCGGGCTTCCAGCTGCATTTCCACGTGACAGGCGACTATGGCGCCCGTCTTGCGCTGGACGCGATTGCCCAGGCCGCGCCGGAGGCCGGGCCGCACCGGCTGACCCACCTCTATCTTGTCGATCCCGAGGATTACCCCCGGTTTTCCGAGCTTGGCGCCATTGCCGACCTGCAGCTGGCGCCAAGTGCTGTCAGCAAGGATTACGAGGCCTTCATGGCGGAGTTCATTGGCGATCGCACTGATTTTCTGCTGCCTGCAGAAGCGCTGCTGGAGGCGGGGGCGACCGTAACGCTGTCGAGCGACTGGGATGCGGATGAGCTGAACCCGCTGATCAAGATCGAAACCGCAGTCAGCCGGGAACGCAATGGCTTGCCGGATGTCGCTACCGCCATAGAGGCGATGACCATCAACCCGGCTGTGGCTCTGCGCCACGATGACCGGACCGGGTCCCTTGAGCCGGGCAAATTCGCGGACCTTGTGGTGTTGAACGAAAACATCCTGGAAATCCCGCTGGATAGCATCAGCGGCGTTGCCGTCGAGGCGACTCTGCTGCAGGGCGAGGCGGTTTTTGATGACGCAGGGCTGTTTTCAGAATGAAATTAGAGCTGCTCGCTCACTGGCCTGTCGAGGTAAGTGAGCGGGTCGCCAGTCGCATTGGCTGGTGCCCGGGTCAACGCTTCAAGGAACAGCGAGAACAGCTCCCCCTGCGAGGTGATGCCCAGCTTGTTGTGGATACGCTTGCGGTGAACCTTGACCGTTTCCGGACTGTTGCCCAGCTCGCGGGCAATAGACTTCGAGGAATGCCCTTTCAGGATCAGCTGCACGATCTCAGCCTCGCGCCCGCTCAGCACTGAGCTGGCAAAGCGCTCAAAGGATTTTTTCAGATGCAGCCCCATGCGCCCGCTGCCGACCAGTGAATCCGGATCCAGTGCGGGCCAGTGGCGGCGGCAGAGTGCTGCGATACAAGGCAGCAGCGCGGCAAGTGCAGCCCGTTGATCCGCGCCAAGCTGAAAGCCTTCTTCCCTGCTGCCCAGCGAAATCACCACAGCGGCACCATTCTGAAATGCGACGAACAGGCTGGTTTCGTCAAACAGGCCGGTGCTTGCATAAAAGGTCTGGTAGTACTCGGACGCCATGAAATCGTCGGGTGCACATTCGCCAAGCGTGACCACTTGGTCCCCGATCCCCTGCTGGAAAAGATTGTAGAAGGGGTCGAGGAAGCAGGCAAAATCCAAGTAAGGCTTGATTGTCGCGGCGCTGTATTCATCTGACAGGTTGTCGAACAGCTCCACCGGCGGATGGTCCGGGAAAAAGGCCACGGCAAAGGTGCTGTCATATCCCGATGCCGATTGGCACAGGTCTGCGAGCGTGGTCAGGAACCCCTCTTGCCCGACAAGCTCTATGGCCCGGGCGAGGCCGTCCAAGCCGTCTGATGCTCCGGTTCTGCTGATGTCTTGCATGTTTACTGCGTCAAACATTGAATCTCCCCTTTTTCATGGCAAATCGCTCTGGCCTTCTTTTTGCCTAGGCCGGCTGCTGCTGTGTCATGCAATGGATGCCGCCTCCGGCATGGCGGATCCCCTTCACGTCAACTTGCAGGACTTCGTGACCGGGGAATGCCTTGGCAAAGGTTTCCCGCGCGGAAGCATCTGTGGGCGTGCCGAACGAGGGGATCACCACGCCGCCGTTTGCGATATAGGCATTCACATAAGACAGTGCCGTAGTGTCCGTCTCAGGCTCGATCATATAGGCCTCGTCGATCAGCCCGATCTCGATTTCCCGGCCATCGGCATCGGTCTGTCCGCGCAGGGCCTTGAGGTTCTCCTCGCAGACTTTGTGGCGCGGGCTGGTCGGGTCCGGGTTGCGTTCGAACAGCAGCTTGCCCGGTGCGGTGAAGGTCAGCATGCCGTCGATGTGGCCGTCGGTGATCCACTCTTCCTCGTCGCCCGGCAGCCAGATGACCTTGCGGGCGCCAATGGCACGGAACAGTTCAGCCTCCACATCCGCCTTGGTCATGCCCGGATTGCGGTTGGGGTTTAGAAAGCAGGTCTCGGTGGTGATGACGGTGCCGCGGCCGTCCACATGCAAGCCGCCCCCCTCGCCGGTGAGAGGAGACTGAAACAGCGGCAGGTTAAGGTGGCGCAAAAGCGCGGCACCGATGACTGCATCATGTTCGTAGTCCGGAAACTTCCCGCCCCAGCAGTTGAAAATCAGGTTGGAGCCGATGGTCTGCCCCTTGCCATCCGTCACAAAAAGCGGGCCGGTGTCGCGGAACCAGTGATCGTTCTGCTTCAGCGGCACGACATCGACCTGAGGCGGCAGCAGGCTGCGGGCGCGGGCTGTGTGATCGGGATGCGCGGCCACCCGCACTTGCTCGAAACAAGAAATCGCAGCGGCAATCCGCACGAAGTTCTCCTGCGCAGCCACCAGGCCGCTGCCCCAATTGTCCGTGTGGCCGTCCCAGGGCCAGGCCATCCAGCAGGCGGCATGGGGGGCGGTTTCGATCGGCATGACAAAGCCCAGTTCACCGGGGCTCTTGCCGCTGGAAAGGGCTGCAATCAGGTCTGTTGAGGTCTGAGAAGTCATGCCGCGGGCTCCTGCTGGGTGATGCAGTGAATGCCGCCGCCGCCAATGGCGATGGCAGAGATCGGCACTTGCGCCACACTGCGGCCGGGCAAGAGTTCTTCGAAGGTTTCGCGCACTAGCCCGTCCTCGCGGATCCCGTATTCAGGCATCACCACGCCGCCGTTGCAGATGTAGGAATTGACGTAGGAGCGGCAGAACCGCGGATCGTCCGAGACCGCGCTGGCAGCGTCCGGGATCTTTACCAGCGTGATGCCGCGGCCCTTGGCGTCGGTCTGGCCCTCCATCGCAGTGATGTTGGCCGCATTGATGCTGTGCCAGTCATGATCCGCGGGGCCTTCCGCCTCGATCAGCACCACGCCCGGCGCAACGAAGGTTGCGATGCCGTCGACATGGCCGTCGGTTTCGGTTTCCTCCGCATTGCCAGGCAGCCAGATCACCTTGTCGCCGCCAAGCATGGCCTTCAGCTCCTGCTCGATGCGTTCACGGGTCCAGCCGGGATTGCGGTTGGCATTGGGAAAACAGCTGTCCGTGGTCAGGATGGTGCCCTCGCCATCGACAGAGACCCCGCCGCCTTCGGCGATGAGGCCGGAGTGGAAGATTGGTACATCGGCGGCATTCAAAATCGCGTCAGCCGCAGCATCATCCCCGTCAAACGGCTGGTATTTACCGCCCCAGGCATTGAACCCAAAAGACACGCCGGCCCGTCCGCCCTTTCCATTGGTCAGAAAGCAGGGCCCGGCATCCCGCGCCCAGCTGTCGTCAATCGGGCTGGTGAGGATTTCTATGTCAGACCCCAGCATTGATTTTGCGGGTGCCGCGTCCTCAGGGCGGACCAGCATGGTCAGCGGCTCGAATGCGCGGATGGCATGAGCGACGGCGGCATAGTTCCGGCGGGTCTCTTCCATGTCCGGCCAGAAGCCTTCGCGCGTCGGCCACATCATCCAGGTGCGCAGATGCGGCGCCCATTCGGCGGGCATCCGGAAGCCTGCGGATTTCGGGATTTGCTGTTCGGGCATGAAAGGCTCCATCGTGCAGGAATTGTTGTTCTGCAGTTTAGGTGTGAGTATATGTAATGGACAAACGGGTAATTCTTGCCATAACGATGAGATATTTTAATGAATAACCCTTATCGCCCCTTGCCTCCGTTAGGCGCCCTGATCGGGTTCGAAGCGGCGGCCCGGCTGGGCAGCTTCTCGCTCGCGGCTGAAGAACTGAACATGACGCAATCGGCGGTGTCGCATCAGATCCGGACCCTGGAAACGCATCTGCAGCAGCCGCTCTTCCTGCGCATCAGCCGCCGGGTGGAACTGACAGACGCCGGCCGCGACCTGCTGGTCTCGGCACAGGACGCGCTGGAGACGGTGCGGCTTGGCGTGCGGCGGCTTGATGCCTATTCGAAACCCGGGTCTGTTGTTATCCACATGCCGCCGGCCTTCGGCGCGCTCTGGTTCGCACCCAGGCTCGTGCAGTTCCGCGGCCGCCATCCCGAGGTCGACCCGTGGCTTTACACCGGTGGCCATGACGTCGATCTCACCGAGTCCGAATTTGACATCACGGTGACGGCCGCTCCGCCTGCGGGCGAAGGCTTTATCACCGCCCCATTTCTGATGGAGGAGCGCGTACCGCTTGCAAGCTCCGGCCTGGCCGCAGAGTTTCAGAACTGCCTGAGCGTGGCCCCCCTGATCCATGACGAACACCCCGACGACTGGCAGAGCTGGTTCCTGGCGGCGGGGGTGGAGCGGTCGGACTGTTCGAAAGGGTTGAATTTCTCCGATACCGCGCTGGCGGTTGATGCGGCCGCACGCGGGCTGGGGATGTGCCTCTGCGACCGGGTGCTGGTGCAGCCGCTGGTCAGCGAGGGCAGACTGCAAGTGCTGAGCCGGGTTTCCTTGCACAGCGGCAGCCAGTATCATCTGGTGACGCTGGAGCGTAACCTTCAACGGGCCGCGGTTCGTTCGCTGTGGGACTGGATGCTGGCGGAAACCAGCGATAGCTAAACGCAGGCCGCCGCGGGGGATCGTGCCGGTGTGGCAGCCTCCTCCGGGAAGAAACAAGCCGCTTGCCGCCCGCCCGGCAGTGTTTCAAGCCGGGGCATTTCGGTCCGGCAGCGGGCCGGGCAGCCCTTCTGTTCATAGAGCCAGCAACGGGTATGAAACGGGCAGCCGCTGGGAATGGCGGCGTGTGAGGGAACATCGCCGGACAGGACGATCGGTGCGGCTTGCGCACGGTTCCTGGCCTTGACCCGCGGTGCCGCCGACAGCAAAGACGTCGTATAGGGATGCGCAGGGGCGGCGGTCATCTCTTTCGCAGGGCCGATCTCGACGATCCGGCCCAGGTACATGACCGCGATACGCTGGCACAGGTGCCGCACCACCGACAGGTCGTGGCTGATAAAGAGCATGGCCATGTTCTGCTCGGCGCGCAGGTCGTCCAGCAAGTTCAAAATCTGGGCCTGCACCGAAACATCCAGCGCGCTGACAGGTTCGTCGGCAATGATCACCGGCGGATTATTGGCAATGGCCCGGGCAATGGCAATGCGCTGGCGCTGCCCGCCGCTGAAATGCTGGGGATAGCGCGCAGCATGGTCCGGGCTCAGCCCCACGCGCTGCAGCAGGGACCGGACCCGGGGTGCAATCCCGGCGCGGGAGGCGGTTCTTTGGATCGTGAAGGGTTCGGACAGGGTCTGCCCAATGGTTTTCCTCGGGTGCAGCGATGCATAAGGGTCCTGAAACACCATCTGCACCAGGCGCGCCAGACTGCGGCGGCCAGCCGCGCGCGCAGGACCGGCGTGCTGTCCCTTGATACAGATACTGCCCGCGGATGTCTCCGTCAGCCCGACGATGGCCTTGCCAAGAGTGGTTTTGCCGCTGCCGGATTCTCCGATCAGCCCCATAACCTCGCCCTGCCGGATATCCAGGGAAATACCGCTGAGCGCCTTGAAGGTTGCTGGCTTTTCGAAAAGCCCCCGGTTTGCGGGTGCGCGGAATTCGACAGAAAGGTCCCTGATTTCAAGGGCGGGATGTGAACTCTGGCTCATGCGGTTTCCTTTGCCAGCGGAGGAGTGGCGTGCAGCAGGCAAGTGACCCGGTGCGCCTGCTGCGGCGTTGCAACGAGCTGCGGCTTGACCGAGGCACAGCTATCAATTGCTGCCGGGCAGCGGTCGTGAAAAACGCAGCCCGAAGGGCGCTGCCAGATCGCCGGCGGGGAGCCCGCAATAGGCGCCAGCCGGCCGCAATCTCCGTCCATCGACGGATGCGCCCCCAACAGACCCCGGGTATACGGATGCTGTGGGTTTTCGAGAACTTCCTGAGTCGGCCCGTGCTCCACATCGCGCCCGGAATACAGCACAATCACCTCGTCGCTCATCCCGGCGACCACCCCCAGATCGTGGGTGATCAGCACCAGTGCCATGTTCAGATCGCGCGAGAGCTTTTTCAACAGTTGCAGGATTTGCGCCTGGATTGTCAGGTCAAGCGCGGTGGTTGGCTCATCGGCGATCAGCAGCTTTGGCTCGAACACGATGGCCATCGCGATCATGACGCGCTGGCGCTGGCCGCCGCTCAGCTGATGCGGATAGCGGTGCATCATACCTTCGGGATCCGGCATGCCCACGCGTGCCAGCGCCTCAACGGCCTTGCCCCGGGCGTTGGTATTAGTCAGGCGCCGGTGTGCCTGCAGGCATTCCACGATCTGATCGCCGATCCGCATCACCGGGTTCAGGCTGCTCATCGGGTCCTGGAAGATCATCGCGATGCCGGTGCCTTGCAGCTTGCGGAACTCCGCGGGCCGCATCTGTGCCAGATCGGCGCCATCGAACAGGATCTGCCCGGAGACCCGCAAAGGCCCATCTGTCAGCAGCCCCATGATGGCCATGGCCGCGGTGCTTTTCCCGGAGCCGCTTTCGCCGACAATGCCGAGGCATTTGCCGCGTTCAAGACGCAGCGATAGCTGCTCGATGATTGTTGCGGTGCTGCTGCCTGCTGTGAGGCTTACAGTTAAGTCTGTCACATCCAAAAGTGCCATGGCTGACGCAAGGTCCTTTCCTGCAGCGGCCTTTCCTCATGCGGAGGGGAGCCGGCTCTGTTGCAGATAACTATAGCCCATCCGCCTCCGGTGGCTGTGCCCCTTAGGTGGTATCGACAGAAACCGCGCTAATTTGGGAGTTTAGAGGCAAGGAAACGGTAAGCGGTTCGCTGAATGGCCGAGGCGCAGATTTCCTGGAAAAATAGGGAGCTGAACATGACCCATTCGCGAAAACGCCCGCATACTCCGCAATTTCAACTGCCGCGCCGGTCCTTCCTGGCGGGCAGCTGCGCCTTTGCCGCGATGGCGGCGGCGCCGGGTCCGGCGGCCTGGGCGGCGGGTGCTGCCACGCCTCCCGGCCTGGGTGCCCGCGATCCCAAAACCCTGGTGGTTCTAGTGGATGCTACGGTCGAAAACCTCGACCCGGCCACCAATATCGAATGGGCCTTCGGTCTGCGCCCGGTCTATGAAACGCTGACCGTGCTGGACGGCGCCAACACGCTCAAGGCGGCACCAGCACTGGCCACATCCTGGGAAGCCAGCGAAGACGCAAGCAGCTGGACTTTCACCCTGGCGGAAGGGGTGGTATTCCATGACGGCACCCCCTGCGATGCCGCGGCGGTGAAAAAGGCGGTCACACGCCTGGTGCTGCACCCCGCCGGGCTGGCCGGGACCTGGCAGCTGGAGGATCCGGAAAGCCAGATCGTTGTTGTGGACGCAAAGACCATCCGCTTTGACCTGGGCGAGCCGCGCCCGTTCTTCGACCGTCAGGTGTCCTCGCAATACGGGTTCTGGATCGCCAGCCCGGCAGCGGCCGAGGCGCATTCCAAGGGCGATGACGACATGGGCTCCGAATACCTGCAGGCCAATCCGGTGGGCTCTGGGCCTTACCGGCTGGCAAGCCTCAATCCGGGCCAGGATGCTACCTTTGCCGCCAATGCTGATTTCCGGGGCGGCTGGGACCATCCGCATTTTGACCGGGTGATCACCAAGACCATTCCGGTCTCCGCCACCCGCCGCCAGCTGCTGGAAACCGGCGAGGCCGATATGACCCTGGCGATGGAGCCGGAGGACATGGTGGTCCTGCGCGACGACCCGCGGTTCTCCCTAAGCGATACCCCGACCTTCACGGTGCAATATGTGGCCTTTGCCACCGACGGGAAACTGGCCGACCGGCGCGCGCGCCAGGCGCTCTGCCACGCCTTTGACCATGACACCTATATCGAGGAAGTGGCGCTTGGCACCGCGGACAAGCCCACCTCGGTCTTCCCCTCGCTGATGCAGGGCATGGACGGCAAGGACCGGCTGCTGCCGTTTGACCTGGACAAGGCCCGCGCGCTGCTGGCTGAGGCCGGGATCGCAGCAGGCACCGAGCTGACGATGGCCTATTACTCCGGCTTCGGCGACATCGAAGGCCAGCTGCTGCAGGCCTGGCTGTCGGAGATCGGGATCAGCCTCAAACTTCAGGAAATGTCCTTCTCCGCGTATCTCGACGTGTTCTTCGGCGAAGGCACCGCCGAGGAGCGCCCCGATCTGTTCTATTTCTCCTGGTGGCCTAATGTGGACCATCCCTACAGCTTTGCCTGGGGCCTGTTCAGCGGCGATGCGGCCACATTCGACGGCAACACCGGGCGCTATGCCAATGCCGAGGCGACGGCGCTGATCGACGCTCTGCGCAACCAGGTGATGGATGAGGAGATGACGGCCAAGTTCCAGCGCCTTGCCGGCATCCTGACCAACGAAGACCCGGCCTGGCTACCGATCCTGCAGGAGCGGTCGCAGTTTGTATCGCGCAGCGATATCGCCGGGCTGGAGAACAATCCGATCTATGTGGCGACGCTTGATATGTACAACCTGTCGCGCAAGTCTTGAGGGGTGTCTGAATGCTGCGCTTCATACTCAGACGCACCGCCGCCACCCTGGCGCTGTTGGCCGGTGTCGTGCTGATGACCTTCGCGCTCGCCCGGCTGCTGCCGGGCGATCCCGCGCGCCTGATCGCCGGCGCCCGCGCCAATGCTGAGGCAGTGGCTGCGGTGCGCGAGCGGCTTGGCCTGGACGACCCGGTCATCACGCAGTTCACGGCCTATGTCAGCAATGTGCTGCAAGGCGACTTCGGACGCTCGGTCGTGACCCGGCGGCCGATTTCCGAGGACATTTTGACCTTCTTTCCAGCAACGCTGGAACTGGTCATTGCGGCTGGCCTGATCTCGCTGCTGCTGGGGGTGCTGCTGGGCACGCTGGCGGCGGTCAATAGCGGCCGCCCCGCGGATGCAGGCGTGCGCAGCGTTGCGGTTCTGAGCCTGTCAGTGCCCGATTTCTGGATTGCGCTTGTCTTCCAGCTGGTCTTCTTTGCCACCCTGGGGCTGGTGCCTTTTGGCGGGCGGCTTGGCACCGGGATCACAGCCCCCGATTTCGTGACCGGCTTCATGACCATCGACAGCCTGATTGCAGGCCGGTTCGACCTGTTCGCGGACGCGCTGCACCATATGGTCCTGCCGGTTGCGGTGCTGGCGATCCCCTCGATGGCGATCACCATCCGGGTGGTGCGAACTTCGCTGCTGGAAGTGCTGTCGCAGGATTTCATCCGCACCGCGCGCTCCAAGGGGATCTCACCGGTCCAGGTCTATTTCAAACATGCGCTTGGCAATGCCCTGCTGCCCATCGTTACCATCTTCGGGCTGAACACCGGCCTGCTGATTTCCGGCGCAGTCTTCATCGAGCTGATCTTCGACTGGCCGGGGCTCGGCCGCTACACTGCAAACGCCATCTCGGCCTCCGACTACAACGCCATCATGGCCATCACCCTTGTGGTGTCGGTGGCCTACACGCTGATCAACTTCCTTGTTGATCTGAGCTATTCCTTCCTCGACCCGCGGGTGGATCTGACATGAGCGCCGAAACCTCCTTGCCCCCGTCCCCTACCCGCCTGCCCAAAACCCTTGGCCGCATCATCAACCCGGTTGCCGGCTTTGCCTGCTCTTCGGGCCAGGCTGCATTGGCGGTGGCAATTGTCACCCTGGTGACGACGATCTCGCTTCTTGCCTTTGGTGCCTACGTGATGGACACGCATATCACCGCCTTTGACCCGCTCAAGATGAACATCCGAACGCGGCTTGATCCGCCCTCGGCCGAGCATTGGATGGGCACCGACAAGATCGGCCGGGACATGCTGGCGCGGGTGGTGGCCGGATCCTGGATTTCGCTGTCGGTGTCCTTCGCTGTTCTGGCCGTCGCCGCCGTCATCGGCACCAGCTTCGGGCTGATCGCGGGTTACGCGGGCGGGCTGGCGGATGAGATCCTGATGCGCATCACCGACCTGTTCCTGGCCTTCCCGGCATTGATCCTGGCCGCGGCGATCGCCGCCAGCTTTGGCGGCGGGATGCTCTCGACAACTATCGCCCTGGCCGCCGTATTCTGGCCCTGGTACGCCCGGCTGATCCGCAGCCGCATCCTGTCGCTGAAGGAGCAGGAATTCATCGCCGCCGCCCGCTGCATGGGCGCCTCGCACCTGCGGCTGATCTTCTCGGACCTGCTGCCAATGGTCTGGCCTTTGGTGATTGTCCAGGCCACCACCGACGTCGGCTTTGTGATCCTGGCGGCATCGGGGCTGTCGTTCCTCGGGCTGGGCGCGCAGCCGCCAACACCGGAATGGGGCGCGATGATCTTTGACAGCCTCACCCACCAGCCGGCCTCCTGGTGGCTGGCGGTGTTCCCCGGAGGCGCAATTGCACTGGTCGCAGTCGGTTTCAACCTGCTTGGCGACAGCCTGCGCGACCACCTCGATCCTTCGCTCGGCGCTTCCGAAGCCGGCATTTGAACAAGGAACTCCTGATATGAACCGACGAAACTTTCTCGCCTCAGCAACAGCGGCGCTCTCTGGCGTGCTGACAGCAGGCCCTGCAGCTGCAGACCGGTCTGTGAACTACGCCAAGACCGGGGCCGAACTCATTCCGGGCAGCGCGGCCACGGACGGCTTTGCCTTTCCTGCCGAATGGGCCCGGCACGAGCACACTTTGATGCAATTCCCGCCGCCACAGAATTGGTATCCCAACCAGCTCAACGCTGCGCGCAGGGAATGGGCCGATGTTGCCAATACCGTGGCGGAGTATGAGCCCGTCACCATGGCAGTGCGGCAGCGCGACATGGCAGCGGCGAAAAAGCTGCTTTCCGCGGAGATCACCCTGATCGAAATGCCGCTGAACGATGCCTGGTCGCGCGACAGCGGGCCGATGATCGTGCAGAACGCGCAAGGCGCGCGCCGGATCACCGGCTACACCTTCAACGGCTGGGGCGGCAAGTTCCCCCCCTACAAGCATGATACATTGGTCAAAGGCCGGTTCGCGGCGCATCTGGGTCTGCCAATGTACGCATCAGATCTGGTGCTGGAGGGCGGCGGTGTGGCGGTGGACGGCCAAGGCACACTGCTGACCACCGAGGAGTGCCTGCTGCACAAGAACCGCAACCCTGGCTGGACCAAGGCCCGGGTGGAGGCAGAACTGAAGGCCGGTCTGGGTGTGCAGAAGGTGATCTGGCTGCCCCGCGGCCTCACCCCCGACCCGATCACCGACGGGCACGTGGACGGCATGGCAGCCTTTGCCGCGCCGGGCGTCGTTCTGCTGCACACAACCGATGACCGCTCCGACCCTAACTACCGGATCACCCAGGATGCCAAACGCATCCTGCAACAGGAAACGGACGTTCACGGGCGTCGCTTCGAGATTATTGAGATTCCGTTGACCAGCTATGACGTCGTTCACATGAACTTCTACATCTGCAATGGCGCTATCATCGTTCCCGTCTCCGGCCGCATGGCAGAGGATGATCAGCCGCTCGCCATCCTGCGCGAGGCTTTCCCTGACCGGCGCGTTGTGGGCGTTTCCGGCCGCATGATCGGCGGCGGCGGCGGCGGGGTTCATTGCATCACCCAGCAGGTGCCCGCGGTCTGAGTGCAAAAAAAGGGGCCAATTGCTTGGCCCCTTGTTCAGTTGGGGGAGAGGGGTTTGTCGTACTTCACGAATGGTGTCAGCGTGGCAACCTTGTCGTAGAGCCTGCGTGCAGTGTGATTGAACTCCTGCGTGTGCCAATAGAGGACAGAGGCTCCTTCTGCCTCCGCCCGTTTTGCCACATCGTCAATCAAAGCCTGTCCGACGCCGGCACCGCGCGCCTGCGGATCAACGAACAAGTCCTGTAGGTAGCAGGTATCTTCGACAGACCACATGTCGCGGTGCAGCAGATAGTGGGCGAGTCCAACGGCATCGCCATTCAGCTCCGCAATCAGGCCACGGTATTCCCGCGCATCCGCCGACAGCAGCCTCGCAAAGCTGCTGCCGTAGATGCGCTCCGGCAGCGTAGCCTTGTAGAAGGTGAGGTAGCCGGTCCACAGCCGGTCCCAGCTTTCACGGTCGCTTTGTTCAATCGACCGGATCGTCAGCAAGTTGGTCATCGCACAGTTCCTGTTTTGCCATCCAGGGTGCGCAGCGCCCCGTACATATGCGGCCTGCGGTCCCGGAACACGCCCCAGGCGCTGCGGTAGCGCGCGGCGGCGTCCAGATCGACAGCTGCCGTGATGAAGGTTTCGTCCGTGCGGTTGGCGTCTGCCAGGATCTCCCCGGTGTAGCCTGCAATGAATGAGGTGCCGTAGAAGACACCAGCCGTTTCGCCGTCCTGCTCCATGCCCACGCGGTTGGACGCCACGACCGGGACCATGTTTGCAGCGGCATGCCCCTGCATCGTGCGCCGCCAATGGCCGCTGCTGTCCATCTCGGGGTACTTGGGTTCAGTGCCGATGGCAGTCGGGAACAGCAGCACCTCAGCCCCCTGCAGCGCCAGGCAGCGGGCTGTTTCCGGGAACCACTGGTCCCAGCAGATGCCGCATCCGATCCGGCCAAAGCGGGTCTCTACCACCCGGAAACCACTATCGCCTGGCGAGAAATAGAACTTCTCCTCATAGCCCGGCGCCTGCGGGATATGGGTCTTGCGGTAGTTGGCCAAGATGGTGCCGTCAGCATCGGCGATAGCCAGCGAGTTGTAGCGCGCCAGCCCGGCTTCCTCGTAGTAGGAGATTGGCAGCACCACGCCGAGCTTCCGGGCCAGAGACGTGAAATGCTGCACCACATTGCTTTGCTCCAGTGGCCGGGCGAGCGGCAGATGGTCTGTCGACTGTTCGAGACAGAAATAGGGGGTTTCGAACAGCTCTTGCAGAAGAATGACCTGGGCGCCGGCCTCGGCGGCGCCGGCTACCAGTGCTTCGGCCTTGGCAATGTTTTCGTCGATGTCCCAGCTGCAGGCCATCTGGGTTGCCGCAAGCGTTATCTGTCGCACGAGTTCACTCCTGAGTGGCGATGAAATCCTGAATCGAGCCGGCAACGGCCCCGATCAGCTCATCGCATTGATCCTGGCTGATGATCAGCGGCGGCGACAGGATGATCCGGTCGCCCACCGGGCGCACAATGACGCCGCGTTCGACACAGCCTTTGAAGACCGTGCTGGCCGCCTGTTCGGAAAGCTCGATTGGGGACTTGCTGGCCTTGTCGGCAACCAGATCAATGCCCAGCATCAGATGGCTGCCGCGCACATCACCAACCACCGGCAGGTTGAGCAGGGACTGCGCGCTTTCCTGAAGGTAAGGGCCGACTGTGCGCACATGATCCAGCATGCCTTCGCGTTCGATGATCTCGATGTTCTTGAGCGCCGCGGCGCAGGCCACGGGGTGCCCGAAATAGGTGAGTCCCATTGAAAACACGCCGCCCTCGCATTGCGGCCTGGCGATGGTGTTGTAAATCTCATCCGAGATCAGCGTCGCCCCCAGCGGGATATAGCCCGAGGTCAGCCCCTTGGCGCAGACCAGAATGTCCGGCGTGTAGCCGTAGAGCGCTTCCGAGGCGAACCATTCGCCCAGACGGCCAAAACCGGTAACCACCTCATCAGCGATATAGAGCATGCCGTAGGCCTTGCAGACCTCATACATGCGCTTGTGGTAGCCCGTGGGCGCGACCAGCACACCACCGGCGCCCATGATCGGCTCGGCGATGAAGGCGGCCACGTTATCGGGGCCAAGCTGCTGAATGCGCGCCTCGAATTCGCGCACAAGGTAATCGCAGTATTCCGCATCGCTCCAGCCCTGCGGCTTGGCATATAGGTTGGCTTCCGAGACGTGGCTGATGAAATCTTCGCCAATCCGGTCGAACCCGTATTTTGTGCCATGGATACCAGTGAGCGAAGCGGCCACATAGGTTGCGCCGTGGTAGCCGTTCTGTCGCGAGATGATCTTCTTCTTCCGGTGCTGGCCCTTCATATCGAAGTAATAATGGACCAGCCGCACCGCCGCGTCATTCGCGGTTGAGCCGCCGCAGGAGTAATAGACGTGGTTCAGGTCCCCCGGCGCGAGTTCCGCGAGTTTGGCGCCCAGCTGGGCGGCTGGCACATTGGTGCTGTGACCGAACGGGTTGTAATACTGCATGTCCATCACCTGTTTGGCGATGGTTTCGGCCATCTCCTGGCGGCCATGGCCGATGTTCACGCACCATAACCCGGCAATGCCGTCCAGCAGCTGGTTGCCGTCTGCATCGAAGACATGCATATCCTCTGCACGCTCGATCACATGGCTGCCGTCTTCGGCAAAGGTGGCGAAATCCGTGTAAGGATGTACAAGGTGGGCGCGGTCCTGTGCCCATGCTGTCTGCGTGCCGGGGGCGGTCATCGGGGCTCTCCTGAAAGTGGCGGTGTTTCAACTGGTCTTCCCCAGTTTCCTTCGTGACGCCGTCCGGTCACAGTCCCCCGCAGGGGGTATTGGCCACCCAGTTGCCTTTAAACGATTTGGCCATAGCCAATGCCAAGTCAGTCAGCCATGCTGCCTGCTGGCAACCTGCGCCGTACAGTATGTCTGGATTGAGAGCGTCCGGGAGCTGTGAGAGATGAAGCTGTTAACCCGTTCGTGCGACAGAGATGCGGCGTCTGTGACGAATTAGAGTATCGCCGGACCGCACTGCAGGGTTGCAGATAGACGGCAATTAAGGGAATTGCCGTCTATCTTACCATGGGCAACGCCGGCGTGGCGTGCTTCGCATCAGTTCAAGTGCATCGCAGCTTTCTGTAAATTGGACCCTTTCGGTGAAACCGCCGCACAGCCTTTGAACGGTTGCCATGCAACAAACGACCCCTGCTGGACGGATTGACCTGCCGTCTTGGTAAGACTGCCAGGTCAGTTATGTGAGAACGTGGTGAACGGTAGCAGTTGGCTCGCTCGTGTAGCAATGCAGCTGAAATTCTGATCTTTGACCCAGGCTTGAACACAGCTTCTTCGCGAACTACCGTGCCACGAGGTCCGCCGGAGAGCCGGATCCCCAACAGGATTGCTTTGGCCGGAGAGGCGCATTCATGACCACGCGAAGCGACATCGAGGATTTGATCGCCCGCACCAGCCTGGGCGACCGCGAGGCGTTTTCGAAACTTTATGATGCAACCTCTGCGAAACTTTTCGGAATCTGCCTTCGTGTCTTGAAGAACAGAAGCGAAGCAGAGGATGCCTTGCAGGACGTCTTTGTCAGGATCTGGCAGAAATCCGGCAGCTATGCGGCCAACGGCTACAGCCCGATGACATGGTTGATTACCGTGACACGGAATCTGGCGATCGACCGGCTGCGGACGCGGAAGGTCGCGCCCGCGGATATAGATGACCTGAGCAGCATCCGGGACAGCGGCCCGTCTCCCGAAGCGGCGGCGGTGGCTGCCTCTGAAAGGCAGCAGCTTGGCGCCTGCCTGGAGGAGCTGGACTGCAGCCGGGCCGAGGCTGTGAAGGGGGCCTATCTGGAGGGCTTCAGCTACAAGGAACTGGCGGCACAGCACGGGGTGCCGCTGAACACGATGCGGACCTGGCTGCGGCGCAGCCTGCTGACACTAAGAGAGTGCCTGAGCCGATGACTGCACCGGAAGATCATAGCGAAGACGCCGCTCTGGCGGGCGAATACGCGCTGCATCTCCTGGATGCAGAGGCGCGGCTGACTTTTGAAAAACGGCTGGCGCAGGAGCCGGATTTGCGCCGGTTGCTGCGGGAGTGGGAGGAGCAGCTTGCGCTGCTGGCTGAGGACGTGAAACCTGTAGCCCCGCCCGCCAGTATCAAGACCCGCGTTGAACAGAGGCTGTTTGCGGCTGAGAAACGCTCCGGGCGGGCTGTTTGGGGCTGGTTCGCCGGTGCAGGCCTGGCCGCAGCCGTGGCAGTTGCTGCCGTTGTTGTAATACTGCCGCGCGTGACCGTTCCGCCGATGGCAGAGCCGTCCTATGTGGCGGAAATGGCTGCCGAGGACCGTTCGCTGGTGGTTGTTGCACGCTTTGCTCCGGAAACGGCAACGCTGCAGATCGAGCGCCAAGCGGGCGCTGCGGCGCCGGGCCGGGCTTTGGAGCTGTGGCTGATCGCCGATGGCGCACCGGGGCCGGTTTCGCTGGGCGTGCTGCCCGGAGACTCGGCGGCGAACATCCGGGTCCCCGAGGATCTGGCCGCGCAGATTGCCGGCGGCACCTTTGCCATCACTGACGAACCGCCGGGCGGCTCCCCGACCGGGCTGCCGACAGGCGCGGTGCTGGCTGCGGGCGCGGTGCAGGAAATCTGATTTTTTCCGCAACCGGTGAAACTTCCTGCACCGCCTTTACGTGACTTCTGTCAGCGCCGGGCAAAACACCCGGCTGCACTGACAGGAGATTAGACTATGACCTTTGTGAAAACCACGCTGACCGCCCTGAGCCTCGCCGCCGTCTCGACTGTGGCATTTGCCGGCAACCCGATGGTGGGCGGCTCGGAAATGTTTGCAGACAAAAACATCGTTGAAAACGCCGCCAACTCGGCCGATCACACAACGCTGGTTGCCGCGGTCAAGGCCGCGGGCCTGGTTGAAACACTCCAAAGCGAGGGCCCGTTTACCATCTTTGCCCCCACCAACAGCGCCTTTGAAGCTCTGCCGGAGGGCACCGTGGATACGCTGCTGAAGCCGGAAAACAAGGAAACGCTGACCCAGGTTCTGACCTGCCACGCCGTGGGCAAGGAGGTGATGGCCGCGGCATTGCAGGGCATGATCGAGGACGATGGCGGCGAGCACCCGGTTCCGACCCTGGGCGGCTGCACCTTGCAGGCGACCTATGCGGACGGCAAGATGATGCTGCTGGATGAAAACGGCAATATGGCCACTGTCACTATTGCCGACGTCAAGCAGTCCAACGGCGTGATCCACGTGATCGACACCGTGATGCTGCCCAAGTCGTAACGGCTGGCGCCGGAAAAGGACCGGGCTGCCCCCGGCCAACGGCTGCGGGGGCAGCCCGGTTCATCTGCTGCGCAGGGCGGGCCGGGGACTGTGCGCATTTTGATACAGGAGGAATACCCATGCAGCGCAGGACATTCATGCTGGCTTCTGCCGCAATGCTGCTGGCATCCAGAGGGAATGCAGGGGGCGGCAAATTTGAAGTCACCCGCACAGAGGCGGAGTGGCGTGCCATGCTGAGCGAAGCCGAGTACCAGGTCATGCGGGAGGAGGCGACCGAAAGACCAGGAACCAGCCCGCTGAACAAGGAAACCCGCGACGGGATATATCACTGCAAGGGCTGTGATCTGCCGCTTTACGGCTCGGCCGTGAAATACGACAGCGGCACCGGCTGGCCAAGCTTCTGGGAAAGCCTGCCAGGGGCGGTGGGGACAAAGCAGGACAGGAAGCTGTTCGTCACCCGGATCGAGGTGCATTGCCGCCGCTGCGGCTCCCATCTGGGCCATGTCTTTGATGACGGCCCTGATCCGACAGGAAAACGGCACTGCTTGAACGGGGTAAGCCTCGTCTTCAAGCCCGCATAGCAGTGCGCAAAATTCGGGCGAATCCTGCCTGCTGATTGCCGGGCGGAGCCTTCTTGCGCTGCTGTTTCCTGCAGGTGCAGTTCAGAAATGGGTCAGTCCGGAAACCGGGCTGGCCCTGCTGGCCGCACTCGGCTGGGCGGGCTGGCTCATCTGGCCTGCAATGGTGCACAACGCTTTGGCCGGGCTGGCGCTGCTGGCTGGTTTCGCGACCAGATGGGTTGCCATGTCGCTTGCGGTTTACTGTTTGGTCACCAGCGTTTTTCACCTGCAGCCGGACGATGGCTGGCAGATGTCTATCATGGTGAAGAATTGGGCGATTGCCGGGGCTTCTGATTCTGGCTGCTCAAAGGGGCTCTGTTGCACAAATCGGTTGAGGGCCGAACTCCCCCTTTCCCGGACGAATTTATCCTACGGGCTCTGTGACAGATATGCCCGGAGCGGTATAGCGATGAGCGCGGCGCCGCGGATTTGGATTTCAGCAACCTGGCGTTCGAAGCCCCGTGCCATCAACGGCTGGCCCAACGGTTTCAGGCAGTTCATCTTGGTCCCGGCGCGGTGACGGCGATGATATCCAGCCAATCGCCGTCACCGCGAACGCCCCGGATACCGTGAGACTCCCACCGTGCGCTCCCCCTTCAATGCTTCAAGCGCGACCGTGGCCTTTAAATCAGGTGAATGCTTCTTCCGTTTCGACCGGCGTTGTTGCAATACTCACTGGCTTAGGGATTCACGTCGGGAAAGATGCTCGACCGAACCGAAAAGCGCTTTGGCGTGAAGCCGGATCGGGTCGCAGCTGATACCGCCTGCGGGTCGTCGGACAATCTGGCCTGGCTCGCATTGAAGCCTCAGATCCTCCCCTTCATCCCTGTATTCGACAAGGGTGAGCGAACCGATGGAACCTTCTCACGATCCGACTTCACATGGGATGATGAGGACGACCGCTACATCTGTCCGGGCGGCAAAGAGATGCGGCACATCTGGCGGACCTATTCCGATCCAAAGCGAAATGCGCCAAGTTGGCGTGCCCGCAAGTACCGAGCATTGAAGTCCGATTGCACGGGATGTGCGTTGAAGGCCAAATGCTGCCCGAAATCGGAAACCCGCGCCATCCATCGCGAGAAATACGAGATCGTCCGCGGCTTCGCGCGCCAATGCACGGCTTCTGAGTTCAATCCAACGGCTCAGAGGCGGCGCAAGAAAGCCGAGATGCTCTTCGCCCACCTAAAACGCATCCTCGGGCTGGGGCGCCTCCGATTACGTGGCCCGTGTGGCGTTCAGGACGAATTTCCCCTCGCAGCTACCGCCCGGAACCTCAGAAAACTGGCCAAGCTCAAGCCTATGCTGCCCGCCGCAAGATGAAAGCAGGATAAGGCCAGTGCATCCAAAAGAAATCAAAGCGATAGCTTAGACAGACGCGCCGAAACCAAAGGCTTTTTCAACGGAATCAGCTCAAAGCGATGGATCGCCGCTCTTTGCCGGAACGGCCCCTGCCAGATAACCAAAATCACCGATAATTCTGATCGGTCAAAAAATCTGTGTATTTGCAACTGAAGTGATGGACCCTGGCGAACGGTCGGTACCAACATGCGAAAGGACCGCGGGTCGTTGCGGCACTGCATAGAAGCAGTGAGCCCAAACTAGGCGAATTCTATAATGCGCACAAATGTCCAAACGACCTGAGAAACTGCCATCAAGCGATGGCTCCGGGCCCGACGTGAGGGATGATTAAACACCGAATCCCCGTCGACAGAGGCGGTAGCGCCCCAACTGCCCTATTCATTCATCACCAGCGCCGATTGCTGACCGGTCATCCTGCGGACCTCAGACACAGCCTCGGCAAGTGCCGGACCGACCTCGTCAGAGATGCGCTGATCAGTTAGCTGCTTTGAGGTCGAGCTTGCCAGAAAGGCCACAGGCTCGCCTAAGTCAGACGGACGGTATGGCACAGCAGCGGCGTTGATGGTCTCGGAAAACCGGCTTCCTCCCCGCACCTGAGTGTAGCCGTCAGCCAGGATCTCGTCGTGCGCGGCAAGCCTGATGGCCGCAAATTCCGCCAGCAATTCTTCAGGCTGATCCCCTTGGCTGTCAAGAAAGCGGGCAAATTCCTCATCGCTCAACGCCCCCAGATACGCTTTGCCGCTGGAGGAAGTATGCAGCGGCATCCGGTAGCCGACATCCAGCCAGATCGCAGATGAGTTCACCGGCCGCCAGGCCCTGGTCAGCAACATCCGCTGGTCATCTTTGATGCTGATCGCGGTCAAAGTGCCGGTTTCATCCGCCAGCCGCTGCATCACCGGCGAGGCGATCTCGACAAAGGCAAAGGAGGCCGCAGCGATATTCCCCAGTGCAAGCGCCGCCGGGCCGAGGCGGTACTTGTCGTGCCGCCGCCCGTGGGTCAGATAGCCAAGCGCGCACAGGGTGAAGGTCAGCCTGGATACCGTCGGCCGCGGAATGCCGGTGCGTTCGGAAATTTCAAGGTTGCCCAATCCATCATCCGTCGGCCGGAAAGCCCTTAGGATTGTAAGGCCCCGCGCCAGTGTGTTGGCAAATCTCTTGTCCGATGAATCGGCTGGCATGGTGTTTCCTGTATCTATGCGGGCGTCTGGCCTGCACGGGGCATCCGCTGTTCGCTCATTCTCAATACTACTGAACCGCATTTGACAGCACCAGAGAGATCGGCGGGAAAGCCACCAGCAAAAGCAGCACAATCACATCGACACTCAGAAACCGCCAGATGCCGGAAAAGACCATGCCGACCGGGGCGTCCTTGCCGACGACATTGGACAGAACAAAGACATTCAGCCCCACCGGCGGGGTGATCAGGCCGATCTCAAGCAGTTTCACCACAACAACGCCGAACCAGATCAGGTTCAGGCCGTAGGATTCCACCAGCGGAACCACCAGCGGCAGGGTCAGAACCATGATCCCGATCGGGTCCAGGAACATGCCCAGCATCAGGTAGACCACACAGATGGCAAACAGCAGCACAGCGGTCGACAGCTCTGCCTGCGCAACCCAGTCCACCAGCGCGGGCGCCATGCCTGTCAGCGCAATGGCCGCGACAAAAATCTTGGCGCCGGCCGCAACAAAGAAGATCGCGCCGGTTTGCACACAGGTTTCCCGCACCGCCTGCCAGATGCCTGCCAGGTCCAATTGCCGCTGCGCCAGGCCGATCAGCGAGGTCAGCACGACGCTCACCGCCGCCGCGGCGGTGGCGGTAAAGTAGCCGCCGTAGATCCCCACCACGATAACCGCGAAAATCACCGCCGCTGGCCAGGCCCTGCGAAAGGCCGTCAGCTTGTCTGCAATGCTGGCCGCCTCCCCGCGCGCCGGAACCGCTGCCGGATCTGCCTTGATCCACATCGCGATGACCAGGACAAAACCCGCCAGCGTTAGCAGCCCCGGCAGAATGCCGGCAATGAACAGCTTGTTCACAGAGGTCTCGGTAAAGATCGCATAGATGATGAACAGGATGCTCGGAGGGATCAGAGAGCCAAGTGTACCCCCGGCAGCGACGCTGGCGGTTGCCAGCCTTGGGTCATAGCCAAGGCGCAGCATTTCCGGTGTGCAGATTTTGCCCATCGTCGAGGCGCAGGCCAGGCTGGAGCCGGTGATGGCGGAAAAGCCGCCGCAGCCCATCACCGAGGCCACCGCGATGCCGCCGCGCAGACGCAGCAGCCAGACTTTGGCCGCATCATAAACCGCCGTGGTGATCCCGGCGCGATAGGCGATGTTGCCCAGCGCAATGAACAGCGGGATCATCGACAGATCGAAGGAATGCAGCAAATCGAAAGAGTTGTTGAAGACCAGCGACGAGGTGGCCCGGAACGCACGTTCGGGCATGAAGGTGCCGGTGCGGAACGCAAAGATTGTAAAGGCCGCCAGTGTCGCCACGCCGATCAGGGCAAAGGCAATCGGCACACGGATGGCCAGAAGCACAAGCATTACGGCAAAGGCCACAAGGCCGATCAGGGCGGGATCCACAGGCAGTCTCCTCGACAGGTCTTTTGAATGTCAGACGGGGGTCAGGTTTTGGTCAGCGCGATTTCACCGCCGCGCAGCAGGGTCAGCGCATCACTTGCAACCATCACCGCAAGCCGCAGCCATCCCAGCGCAATGCCTAAGGTGAAGGCCAGACGTCCCGGCCATTGCGGCAGGTTCAGGTCGCCATAAAACACACTGCCGGTCTGCCACTGGTGCAAGAATTCACGACCGCCGGAATAGAGGATCGGCGACAGCGCCAGCAGGCCGAACAGGGTGCCGAACACCGTCAGCCATCCCGCCACCCGCGGCGGCAGTGCATTGGTCAGAAACTCCACCGCGATATGCGCCCGCTGCGCGGTTGCGGCGGCCAAGGGCATTACAATTGCCAGCACCATCAGCTCGCGCACGATGACAATGGTGTCCGGCACCGCGCTGCTGAACAGGTTCAGCGCCACGACATCGGCAAAGATCAATAGTGCCAGCAGAATGATGGCCGCAGCCGATACATCTACAAAAACCCGCTCAATCCTGTGCAGCATCATGTCCTCCCTCGGGATTGCCAGGCGGCGCAGGCGCCGCCCGGCCTCTGTTTCGCATTGATCAGTTGCTTCGCGTCCAGGGATAGCCCTTGGCTTCGAACTCGGACGTGAATTCCGCCACTGCTGAGGTGTAGGTTGCCATCAGCCGGTCCGCATCCAGACCAACGCTGCGGGCATTTTCCATCCAGTCCGCAATAAAGGGTTCTGCGGCGGCATTCAGCGCTGCCTTGTCTGCCTCGCTCAGCTCGATGACCTCGATCTTGCGGTTGGTCTCGCCTGCGGCCATCGCCTTCATCGCCTTGCCGTTGGCCCCGGTCACGATCTTGGCAAACTGGTCGGCCAGTTCCTCGCCCGCCTGCATCAGCACCTGCCGCTGGCCGGCCTCCAGACCGTCAAAGACCTGTTTGTTCATGAACATGCCGTAGCCGCCGATCTGCCCCCAGTTCAGGACAGTATAGCTGTCGATCACCTCGTCCCACTTCAGCGAGGGCACAATGTAATCATAGCCCTGGCTGCAGTCGATCAGCCCGGTGTCCAGCCCCTGATAGGCCTCATAGACCGACAGGTTCACGCGGGTTGCGCCCATTTCACCAAAGACCTTGCCGTAGACGCCGGCACCGCGGACTTTCTTGCCCTTGATGTCCTCAACCGAACGGATCGGCTCTCCGGCGCAGGCCACATTCACAGCCGAGGCGGTGAAGGTGCCGATATAGACCAGGTTCTGGCGGGCCAGATGTTCGGTGATCTGCGGTTCCGACCGCATCAGATGGTCAGCCGCGCGCATGGCGACCCAGGCATTCGGCCCGCCGATGGGAAAGTCAGCCAGCGAATAGGCCGCCATTTCCTTCTGGAAATAAGCCGCAATGATAGACCCGGCATCGGCCACCCCGTCGCCGATCCCCTGCACTGCCGCGCTTGCCTTGAACAGCGCGCCGCCCCATTGGACGTCCATCCGCAGATCGCCTTCCGACAGTTCGCCAATACGGCTGTTGTACCATTTCAGCGCGGCAGGAACCGTGCCCCGGTCCGGGCCGCTGTGGCCGTAGTAAATCACGGTCTCCGCAGACACCGCCGTTGCACCAAGACCGGCCGCAATGGTCAGCCCTCCCAGAATATTCCTGATCATTCCCATGACTGGCATCTCCTCCTCGAAAGCCATTCGCTTCATTTTACTATGTGGAATTTTAACGTTCTGTCCAGAATTTTATTCCACATAATGGAATTTATAATGACTGCCTGCGCCCGACCCGCAGCAGAACAGGACTCCCTCTTCTGCTCCTCTGCAGGACAAGAAATTGGCGCAGCAATTCACACGTTTTCAGCCAGCTCTCTGGCAAAGGTTTCGATCAGTTTCGCTTTCAGGATCTTACCCGTCGGCGCGGCAGGCAGAGCCGTGGCCACGATAATACGTGCCGGCCGTTTGTAGGGCGCAAGCCGGTCATGCAAAAAGGATTTCAGCTCTGCTTCCTTCACATTGCTGCCGGTGGCGGCGCTGACGAATGCCAGAACCTCCTCGTTCCCCTCAACAGTACGGCCCACCACGCTGGCGACGACCACATCAGGATGCTCGGTCAGCGCCGCCTCGATCTCAACCGGATAGACATTGAAACCGGACCGTATGATCAGCTCCTTGGTGCGCCCGGCAATATGCAGCCGACCTTCATCGTCAAAGCGGCCCAGATCGCCGGTGCGGAAGAACCCATCCTCTGTCAATGCCGCCGAAGTTTGCTCCGGGTCGCGGAAGTAGCCCTTCATGACTTGCGGGCCGCCCACTAGGATCTCCCCTATACCTTCCTCCGGAGTGGCGCCCGGCGCATCCAAGTCGAGCTTAAGGGTGCAATCGCCCATAGCCAGGCCGACGCTGATGTCAGGATCGCCGAATGCGTTGCGGGTGGCACAGACACCCGCTGTGCCTTCAGTCAGCCCATAGCCGTTTTGCAGCGGCAGGCCATAGAACGCCTCCGCCTCGCGTTTCCAGGCCGGATCCAGGGGCGCACCGCCCGAGGACACAAACCGCAGCTTGCCCGCATCATAGCGCGGCTTGCCGTTTGAGCGGGCATAGTTGAACAGATGCGCATGCATCTGCGGCACCGCAGGCAGCAGGGTCACATCTTCCTGCAGCGCCTGGTACAGCCGCTCGGCCGAGAATTGCGCCTCCATCCGCATCGCGGCTTGCGCCAGGGTGACAGACAACATGGCGATCAGTCCGAAGATATGGCTAAGCGGCAATGCCAGATAGGTCACATCCGACTGCAGAATACCCCGCACCTCTGCTGCCGCCGCGGCCCCTGCGATCAGGTTTGCATGGGTCAGCATCGCAGCCTTGGGCGTGCCGGTTGTGCCCGAGGTATATAGCAGAAGGGACACCTGTTCACGCCTATCCTCTGACACCGGTTCCGGAGTGGCGCCTGCGCGCGGCATCAGCGCAGCGGCGCCAAAGGCACCCTGCACATCCTGGGCGCCATAGTGATCCGCATGGGCGCGGGCCGCCGCGGAAGAGGCGGCTGTGAACATGACGGCACTGGGATCGGAATGGGCATAGATCCGGTCCAGCTCAGCCGTGGTCAGCCGCGCATTGATTGCAACTGCCGACGCGTCCAGAATGCTTGCGCCATAGAAGAACGCAATCACCTCGGCGCAGTTCTCGAACACCAGCACCACCCGGTCGCCGGGCCGGACGCCAGCGGCCTTCAACTGTTCCGCTGCGGCAGATGCCGCTTGGGACATTTCCTGCCAGCTCAGCCGGCGGCCATCATGATCCCTCAACGCCAAGGCACCGGGACGGGCCTCGGCGGCTGCTTGCAGCAGCCCGTGTACGCGGTTGTGCATGTCTTTCCTCCTCCCCTTCGCCGTCACGCCGCCAAGCCCAGCCGCCCGAACGCCGTCAGCGCCTCAGCCTCGAGGCGGCCGGTGATTTCGGCAAAGGGTTCCACCTTGTCCACAAACCCCAGCGCATGGCCTGCCGACAGCAACCCCTGCGACACGTCGCCGGTGGCATAAGCCTGGCGCCCGATCTTGCCCGACACATGCTTCAGCAGTTCCTGAATGCCGATCTCCGGATTGTCGCGCTCCAGCTTGGCAACTGTTTCGGTGGTAAGGTTGCGCAGGCTGCGCACGGTGTTGCGCACCGAGTGCATGGTCAGCTGCGTATCCAGCTCGCTGGCATTCACCATTGCCTGCTTGTAATCCGGATGCGCGGTCAGCTCGCTGGCAACCAGGAACCTTGTGCCCATCACCACGCCCGCCGCCCCCATCACCAGCGCCGCCATGATCTGCTTGCCGTGGCCGATGCCGCCGCCGATCAGCCAGGGGATAGTCAGCCGCTCCTCCGCCAGACCCGCATTGACCATGCTGCCGACCATGTCCATGCCGGGATGGCCGCCGCATTCGGCGCCGACAATCGACACCATATCGACGCCCACCTGCTCGGCCTTCACCGCATAGCGCAGGCTGGGAACCTTGTGCAGGACGGTGATCCCCGCGTCCTTGAGGATCGGCATAAATGCCTCGGGGCTGCGGCCCGAGGTTTCGACAAATTGCACGCCCTCGTCCGCAATCAGGCGGAACACCTCTTCGGTTTTCTCACCCGGCACCAGCTTGGGGATCATCGAAACATTGACCCCGAAAGGCTTGCCCCCGCACAACCCCCGGCAGCGGCGGATCTCGGCGCGCAGATCGTCCATCTGGGGAAAACTGGCGGCCGTGATGAACGAGACAATCCCGGCCCGCGCCGCAGCGGACACGTATTCGGCATTGGCAAGCCATTGCAGGCCGCCCGCCACAACCGGCAGCCGGGTGCCGTAGGTCCGGGTCACGGGCGTGTCGAAAATCGCCGGAAGTGCAGAAGTATGCATCATGTCGGTCTCCTTACCGGAATACTGGGGATGTTTTGCTGAGAAAGGCGCCGATGCCCGCCTGGGCCTCGTCACCGCCAAGGGCCTTGGCCATGGCATCGCGTTCATGCGCAAGCTGGTCTTCGAAACCGGCTGTTTCGGCCTGATTGAGCAGTGCCTTGATGCCGGCAATCGCCATCTCCGGACCGCGGGCCACTGCCGCGGTCAAAGCCTCGGCCTGCGCCAGGGTGCGGCCCTTGGGGGCCAGCTCGGTGACCGCGCCCAGCTGGTGCATGCGCCCGGCGCTGAGCGGCTCGGCCAGCATCGCCATCCGCGCCACGGTTGCCCGCGGCAGCGCCTGTGTCAGCGCATAGGTGGCGCCGCCATCCGGCACTAGGCCCGCCTTGACATAAGCAAGAGTGAACTTCGCCCCCTCTTCCGCCACGATCATATCCGCCGCCATTGCCAGAGACAGCCCGGCCCCGGCTGCGCCGCCCTCGACGGCTGCAATCACAGGCTTGGGGCAGGTCCGGACCGCACGGATAAGCGCGTTCAGCTTGCCGATCTGCACCTGCCGCTCCTCAAAGGGCATCGCGCGGCGTTCCCGCAGCATGTTCAGGTTGCCGCCGGAACAGAAGAACCCTCCCTCGCCCGCCAGGATCACCGCCGCAATCGCCGGATCCTTTGCAGCCCGTGCCAGACCGTCCTGCAAACCCTGGTAATACTTATACGACAGCGCGTTGCGCATCGCCGTATTGCAGTTCCAAATAATCAGGGTCCCGCCGCGGACCTCATGCCGGTAAAGCGCGCTCATGCCGCCTCCTCAGTTTCTGTCTTGCGCACCCGCTTGAAGACACCGGTGGAGGCCGCAATCAGCCGCCCTGCCCCGTCCCGCAGGTCACAGGAGACAAATTTGGTTGTCCTGCCGCCGCCGGTGATCCAGCCGGACGCGCGCACCGTCCCCTGCCGGGCCACCGCCAGGTAATTGACGTTCAGCGACAGGGTGACAAAAGGGGTGAGGCCCTGCGGATCGCAGGACAGGCTGGCGGTGATCCCGCTGGCCGTATCCAGCAACGTCGCCGCAACCCCGCCATGCAAGCCGCCCTGGTGGTTCAGGTGCAGGCTGGAAATCTCCAGCACGCAATGCGCCTCAACCGCCTGCGCGTCGATTTCGATGCCGTAACCCATCGCTTCAAACAGCGGGATCAGGGGCCTGTCGGGACGAACCGGCGGCATGGTTCAGCCGGCCTTGAGCGCGATGAAGCGCTCCAAGTGATAATCGGTGTCGCCGAACAAATGATCGATCATCGTCAGACGGCGGGCAAAATGGGACAGCGCGTATTCATCGGTCATGCCGATGCCGCCATGCATCTGAATGCACTCCTCGGCCACCAGCACCCCGGCCCGGCCAATGAGGTTCTTGGCGGCGCTGACATGGATTTCCCGCAGGTGGCGCGGCTGATCCAGGTTGCCCGCCAGGTTGATGACAGCCGAGCGCGCCTGCTCCACCTCGATCAGCATATCCGCCATCCGGTGCTGCAGCGCCTGAAACTTGCCGATCGGCATGCCGAACTGCTTGCGTTCCTTCAGGTAGCTGATGGTCAGGTCTTTGGCCGCCTCCATCGCCCCCAGCGCCTCGGCGCAGATGGCTGTCAGACCGCGGGCAACAGCGGCTTCCAGCGCGTCCAGCCCGTCTCCGGCCGCGCCTAGCCGCGCCGTCTCCACCAGCCGCACATCATCCAGCGCAACCGTTGCAGACGGAATGCCGTCCATATTGCGATGGCCGCTGACGGTGACGCCCGGCGTGTTCACCGGCACCAGAAACAGCGAAATGCCCGCCGCATCCGCCGCAGCGCCGGCCTCCCGCGCCGAAACCACCAGGGTCTGCGCCTCGGCGCCGTACAGCACATGGGTCTTGATGCCGTTCAGAACGATGGCACCGCCTGCGGCTGCCGCCGTGGTTTCCACGTGGTTCAGGTCATAACGCGATCCGGCTTCGCCCTGGGCCAGCGCCGCCACATGGGTTCCGGCGATGATCTCATCCGCCAGTCCGCGCTGGCGGCCGTTGCCGAATGCGGCAATCAGCCCGCCCGCCAGCACTGCCGGCAGCACCGGCTCGATAACTCCAGCGCGGCCCAACTCTTCGAACACCACCATCAGGTCAAAACCCCGGCCGCCGAAACCGCCCTGATCCTCGCGGAACATGGCGCCCAGCACGCCCAGTTCGGCCAGCCCGGCATAGATCCCGGTATCAAAGGGCTCACCCGCCGCGATCAGCGCCCGCCGGTTCTCGTGCGAGTATTTGTCCGCCAGAAACCGCTGCAGCGTATCGCGGAGCATCATCCGTTCTTCGGTCAGATTGAAATCCATGTCGCCTGCTCCCGTTACAGCCCCAGAATGGCCTTGGTGATGATGGTGCGCTGCACCTCGTTCGAGCCGCCGAAGATCGACAGCTTGCGCATGTTGAAATAAGAGGGCGCCGCCGCCGCCGCATGATCCGGCCCCAGCGCTGCTGCATTGCTGCCGCCATCCAGAAAGTCAGGCTGGAACGGCAGCGCGTCCGGCCCCATCGCCCGGCGCAGCAGAGAAGTCAGCTCCTGCCGGATCACCGTGCCCCTGACCTTCAGCATCGAGCTTTCGGCGCCGGGCGCCTGCCCCTTGGCCGCTGCCGAGACAACCCGCAGGTTGGTGGTCGCCATCGCCATCAGGTCGATCTCTGCCTGCGCCATGCGGGCCGCGAAATGCGGGTTCTCCGCCAGCGGCCGGCCGCCGGACTTCACCCGGCCCGCGACATGTTTCAGCGTGGTCAAAAGCGCCGTGGCAAAGCCCACGCCTGCGATATTGGTGCGCTCATGGGTCAGCAGGTACTTGGCATAGGTCCAGCCCTTGTTCTCCTCACCCACCAGGTTCTCCGCAGGCACCCGGACGTTGTCAAAGAACACCTCATTCACCTCCGGCTCGCCGTCGATCAGCACGATGGGGCGCACCGTGACACCGGGCGTGTCCATGTCGATCAGCAGGAAGGAGATCCCCTCCTGTTTCTTGACGTCCGGATCTGTCCGCACCAGGCAGAAAATCCAGTTTGCGTGCTGGCCCAACGTGGTCCAGGTCTTCTGGCCATTGACCACATAGTGATCGCCGTCGCGCACCGCGCGGGTCTTGACCGCCGCCAGATCGGACCCGGCGTCCGGCTCTGAATAGCCCTGGCACCACCAGTCCTGCCCGTTCAGGATGCGCGGCAGAAAGCGCTGCCGCTGCTGTTCCGACCCGAAGGCCAGCAGCACCGGCGCCAGCATCGACAGACCAAAAGGCAGGCTGCGCGGGGCATGGGCCAGGCAGGCTTCCTCTTCAAAGATATGGCGCTGCACCGCGTTCCACTCGCAGCCGCCATAGGCGCGCGGCCAGTTCGGCGCCAGCCAGCCGCGCGCATTCAGCAGGCTGTGCCACAGTTCCACGTCCGCCTTGGCCAGCCGCTTGCCCAGCCGCACCTTTTCGCGCAGCTCATGCGGCAGGGTTTCCGTCAGCCACTGGCGTACCTCTGTCCGAAACGCCTGTTCTTCCTTGGTGTAATTCAGATCCATCGCGTGGTGCCCCTCAGAAGATTTCAAACAGGCCGGCCGCACCCATGCCGCCGCCGATGCACATGGTGACAACGCCCAGCCTGGCGCCGCGCCGCCTTCCCTCCAGCAGCAGATGCCCAGTCATCCGCGCGCCGGTCATCCCAAACGGATGACCGATCGAGATCGAACCGCCGTTGACGTTGCAAATCTCCGGGTCGATCTCCAGCCGGTCGCGGCAGTAAAGCGCCTGCGAGGCAAAAGCCTCATTCAGCTCCCACAGATCAATGTCGCTGACCGTCAGCCCGTTCCGTTCCAGCAGACGCGGCACCGCATAGACCGGGCCGATACCCATTTCATCCGGCTCGCAGCCTGCCACGACAAAGCCTTTGAACGCGCCCAGCGGTTCAGCGCCTTCGCGTTCGGCCACCGCGCTGTCCATCAGCACCAGCGCCGCCGCCCCGTCGCTCAGTTGCGAGGCATTGCCGGCGGTGACGAAATGCCCTTCTCCCTGCACCGGGGCCAGCCCGGCCAGCCCGGCCAGCGTGGTGTTCGGCCGGTTGCAGTCGTCCATGGCAAAGGTCACCTCCTTGCGGGTGATCCCGCCGCTTTCCTTGTCCTTGAAGGCCTGGGTCACGGTGATCGGCACAATCTCATCATCCAGACGGCCCGCGGCCTGCGCCGCTGCCGTGCGCTGCTGGCTGGACAGCGCCAATTCGTCCTGCGCCTCACGGCTGATACCATAGCGTTCGGCGACAATGTCAGCGGTCTGGATCATCGGAAGATACAGCTCCGGCTTGTTTTCCAGGATCCAGGTTTCCTGTGCCTGCGGCGGGCGTGCGGGAGGCATTTGGCTGATGCTTTCCACCCCTGCCCCGATCGCGGCCGGCGCACCCTCCATCACAATCGAATGCGCCGCCATCGCAACCGCTTGCAGCCCGGAGGAACAAAAGCGGTTCACCGTGGCCGCAGAAACCGACACCGGCAGCCCTGCGCGGATCACCGACTGGCGGGCAATGTTGGACCCAGTCCAACCCTCAGGGTAGCCGCAGCCGATCAGCGCGTCCTCAATCAGGTCCGGCGCAATGCCTGCGCGCTTGACCGCGTGGCGGATGGCATGGCCGGCAATGGTAGCCCCATGGGTTTCATTGAAGGCGCCGCGGTAGGATTTGGCCAGACCGGTGCGCGCGGTGGAGACGATGACCGCCTGTTTCATTAAAAACTCCTTCAGATGTTGAGACTGGCAAAGCTCCGGCCTTCGGCGGCCAGACGTTCCAGCAGCGGCGCAGGCTGCCAGAGCAAGGGATCTTCTTCGTGGAAGCGGCAGATATCCTGCAGGACCCTGTCGAGCCCAATGGCATCCGCATAGTGCATCGGCCCGCCGCGCCAGCGCGGAAACCCGTAGCCGTTCAGCAAGGTCACATCCACATCCAGCGGCCGCAGAGCGATGCCATCGCCGACCACGCGCGCTGCCTCGTTCACCATTGCTGACATGTAGCGGCTGATGATTTCCGCATCGCCGATGCTGCGGGGCGTGATGCCCTTGGCAGCACGTTCCGCAGAGATGATCTCTTCCACCTCCGGGTCAGGGCGAGGACTGCCAGCACCGTCCTCGTAGATATAGAACCCGCGCCCGGTCTTGCGCCCGAACCGTCCCAACTCGCACAGCCGGTCGGCAAACTCGGGGTAGGTCTCCTGCGGATCGCGTTCCGCCGCCAGGCGTTTGCGGTTCGCCCAGCCGATATCCAGCCCCGCCAGATCACCGACTGCAAACGGCCCCATCGCCAGTCCGAAGCCGGTCAGCGCCCTGTCGACCGCATACGGGCTCGCCCCTGCCAGCACCATTCCGTAGACCGCCTTGCTGTAATGCGAAAGGATCCGGTTGCCGATGAACCCGTCACAGACGCCCGCGCGCACCGCCACTTTCTTCAGCCGCTTGGCCAGCGCAAAGCCGGTCGCCACGGCATCCGGGGCGGTTTCAGCCCCTACCACAACTTCCAGCAGCCTCATCACATGCGCCGGTGAGAAGAAATGCAACCCAATCACATCCTGCGGGCGGCTGGTCATTGCTGCAATCCGGTTCAGATCCAGATAAGAGGTGTTCGACGCCAAGATGGCCCCTGGCTTGCAGACCTTATCAAGCCGGGAAAACACGTCCTTCTTGACGTCCATGCTTTCAAACACGGCTTCGATCACCAGATCCGCCTGCGCGAAGTCTTCGTACGCAGTGGTACAGCGGAAGGCTACGGCAAGCATGGCTTCGCACTGCGGCCCGGACAGTTTGCCGCGTTTCACAGCACTCTCCAACATCTTCCCGACGCTGGCCGCAGCTTTTGACGCCGCCGCCTCGTCGCGTTCAAGCAGGGTCACGTCCAGGCCCCTAAACAGTGCACTAACAGCTATCCCCGCCCCCATTGTGCCACCGCCAACAACACCCATCCGGTTGATTTCACGCGGCTCGACCCTTTCCGAATCCGGCAATTTTCCAGCCTGCCGCTCGGCAAAGAAGGCATGGATCAGGGCCTTGCTCTGATCGGAAGCCATCAGGTCCTGAAACAGCGCGCGCTCTGTCTTCAGCCCCTCGGCGAAGGGCAAGGACATTGCCGCCTCCACCGCATCCACGCAGGCCATCGGCGCGACGGCCCCGCGTGCAGCCTTGGCTGTTTTGGCCCGGAGGGCCGCCAGACCCGCCTGCTCCAGTGTATTGCACGGCAGGCTGCCGGCCGGGCGCGGCCCCTTGCCCGCCGCGATCAGGTCCCGCGCAAAGGCAACACCTTCGGCGCAGGCATCACTGCTGCCCGCAATCCGGTCGATCAATCCCATCGAGAGCGCCGCATCGGCATCAACCGGTTTGCCGCCGGTGATCATCCGGGCCGCATCTGCCGCCAGGATCAGCCGCGGCAGGCGCTGAGTGCCGCCTGCGCCAGGCAGCAGGCCCAGCGTTACCTCCGGCAGGCCAAACCGGGTTCCCTTCACCGCGACACGGTAGTGCGCCCCCAGGGCAACCTCCAGCCCGCCGCCAAGCGCATTTCCGTGCATCGTGGCAATAACCGGCACAGGCGCCGCTTCGATTTCATTTATGAGGTCCGGCAGAACCGGCGCCTGGGGCGGTGCGCCGAATTCCCTGATGTCTGCTCCGGAAAAGAAGCTGCGGCCCGCGCAGCAGATAACCACCGCTTGGGTCTCCACGCTGTTCAGCGCCTTGTGCAAACAGTCCTGCAAGCCCGCGCGCACCGCGTGCGAAAGAGCATTCACCGGCGGATTCTCCACCGTCACAACAGCAATGCCATCATCCATTGCCAGATTGACCAGGTTCTCCATTTGCCCCCGCACGTTGCTCTCAGAAACTCTTGCTCGTGTTTTGCTAACCAATCCGATTCAAAATTTCAATATGTAAAATTTCATTCCTCCTTTCAGAATTTCCTTCCGCCGAGACGGCTGCTCATCCGTATGGTCACACAGGGCGCGGCGGAGAAGGCGAGCCAGCACGCGCTCACTGTCAATCGTGCTGCATGTCGACCAGTCAGGTTCCGGACCAGGGCCCATGGTGAAGGTCCGCTTCTGCAGCCGGTCAAGTACGCACACGCATGTGCGGCGAACTTCCGGAGACCGCTCGTCGTGCAGGACAAGCGAAGAGCGAACGGCGGCTCGGGTCGTGTCTGCTTCGGGCCGACTAGGCCAGTTGGCTAAGTACTTGCGCCTAGACTATGTAAAGCGCGCTTACTGCGCTTCGCTGTCGCCATTGCTACCCACTTCATCCAAGTGTGCCATATCGCCTCACAGGGCTTCCGCTTTCGGGAAGGCGGTCCCGAAATATCGCGTTTGCAGCCGAATGCGCGCTGCGCTTGGCACGGATGTCAGAAGGGCTGCCTTCCGTCGTCTTGGGGAATATTCGCAGTCCCTTCGGCGCATGAATGGCGGTGTCTAGTCGCGACGGTACAGCGGGAAGCTGCCTCCGCGTTACATATCAGGTGTTACTTTTATGTTTATCGAGCTGAAGCGTTACGGTCCTACTCAATATTTTCAACAACTTAGCCCATGTGTAACGCTGTAACGCCTGTAACGGCGGGGAAAGTGTATACCTCTTACTCTCTCCGGCAGGAGATCTCTTTCTCTCTCTTTATATATAACTATTTGTGTGTTACATACATAGACATACATACAAACTCCCAGCATTTTCAATATCTTAACCCTGCAATAGGTGTGTAACGTCCAGCGCCAAACCGTTACATCGTTGATTTTAAATGACTTTTTCAGAGCCACTGCCCTCACCTGCGGCAGGAACGTCGCATTTTCAGGCTCCTCGGTGTATGGCGGCCAATGGAATGAAGAAAATCATCAAATGTTTTCAAAGATGTAACGGAACCTGCATGCTAAACGAGCCTTGATGCTCGTGTTGAACAGAAGGGAAAGCCCATCTGGGGGGCAAAGGTCGGCTTGAATGGCAGCCTGCCCTGGTCTTGCCGCAACAGCAGCAGATCTCGGCACTGGGACCCTCGAAGGCTGAAGAGGGCTGCGGTTCATGTCTCCCCGGAATTGTGGAGAACTGACAAATGCCGCTTTCGGTTTTCAACCTCATCGCCCACATTACCCCTGAGATTGAATTTAGGGCGACAAGTGAGCCACCAGATGAACGAAAACCTTGTCCGTATCATGCGCGCGGAACATCTGCTCCACCAGGTTTGCGAGGACGCACTATCCGAATATGTAGCGGAGTGCGGTATGCGCGCCAGCGGTCACGGAAACCGCTGCAATCCGGTCAGGAACAATGCCAGCGGCCCAGATATCCTGCAAGGAGGCAACTAGCGCTGACCACCAGCCTTCCGGCCTTGCCGGAGGTCGCCATGTCCCTCGTCTATGCAGCGTCTAAACCATCGCCAGCAGTGCGGTCCTTCGGCAAATTCGTTGGGTTGCATCTGGGCGGAACAAAATCGTGACCGCTTTAATGCACTCTGCAGCGCGAAGCCCAGCCTGGAACCTGGAACTCACCGCACCAGGGAAATTGGCGGCATTGGGCTCCTGTCCAACCGGCCCGGCAGGTGATAGGCAATAATTCTGAACTTGTTGATGGAGAGATTGGAGAGATTGGAGAGATTTATGAGCGCAAACGGCGCATGTGAATACGGGGGCAAAATTGCATACCTGTTCACAAGCCGACCTGCGTGGCTGTCCAGGCTGCGTCCTCAGCGAAGGGCGGCATTTGCCCCGCGTCTTTCGTGTCCAAACGCCATGCAGCGAAAGCGCGGTTTGGTTCAGCCGTTCGAAACCAGCAAACAATGACTGCTTCCGCGACAAGGGCTGCAATGCAGCAAGAAGTCCTCCGCATGTGCATAGCGATGCTGCGTCGGCGAAGACGAATAATCCAAGGCCGACTTATCCCGCGCAGCAAACCTTGGCTTGTCACGCAACAAAAGGCAGCAATCGGTCCTATTTCGGCCCGCCGTCCATCTCCCCACGCGAGATTCTCGTCAGCCGCGCTTCATCTTCCAGCTCCCATTTCTGACGCAGACCGCGAACGTAATCCGCGTCCTTTTTCAGCTTTTGCCGTTCTGTGGCGAGGACGCGTTTAACGGTCCGGGCCACCATTTGTGCAATGCGTGCGACCAGAAGACACGGCGCGGGCTGGAGGGGCGCGTCGGCTCCCAAAGTCCCGCCAATCCTGGCCAACAGTGCTCTCACCTCTTCAAGCGTTTTATGGGCAGCGTGGAAATCCTGATTGACCCGCGCAAGCGCTTCTTTGCGCGCCGTCTTGAACATCGCGCCCCATCCGCGCTGGAACGCCTTTGCAATGCGCGATGCACCTTTGGGTGAACGTTGCGCATGTCGCTATACGCCCCGGATTGTCATGCTCACCCGACTGGTATCGTCGTGGCGTCAGGCCAAAGTGCGCAGCGACAGTGCGGGATCTTTTGAAGCGCGCAGGATCATCAATGGCGGCTTTGAAGGTCAGCGCAGCTATTGGACCAACACCCGGAACTGTCATCATTCGCAGACAGACTTCGTCACTCCTAGCCGCATGTTTTACCCGTCGATCCAGATCGAGGAACTGCCGATATATCTCGAGCCGGGCATCCAGCAGCGGCAACATGGCGTGCGCCAAGACTCCGTCGGCTTCGATCAACGGGCGCACTATGTCATCGAAACTACCATGCTGGACAGTCTTGGGCAGGCGCAGCCCAAAGATCTTCAAGAGCCCCCGAACCTCGTTCGCCAGATCGATTGTCTTGTTGAGCAAGGCCTTGCGGCAACTCAGCAGCGCGCGAACACCATGCGCTTCCCGGCTCTTCATGTGAACCGGGCTGAACCAGCCGGTTCTCAGGATATGAGCAATGCCGCGGGCATCGTTCTTATCGGTCTTGTTCCGCATCGCCGACAAAGCGGCGCTGACCTGGCGGGCTTCCATGCAGGCGACATCAAAGCCATTGTTCGTAAGACCGTAGAACAAATGCTGACTCATGGTGCCAGCCTCAAACCCGATCCTTGCAATCGGGTGCGCGAAACTCTTCAGACACTGGGCGATTTCATCGACGTCACAGGTCAGTTCACGCTCAAAAGCAATGCCACCCCTCGCGTCCACAATGCACAGAGCGCACGATCGCAACGACACATCCAGCCCGGCAAAAAATTCCATCGTCTCTCTCCCTTACTCACAGATTTCCTGTGATCCTATCGGGAGCTCGACCTCAGTTCAGGGTCAGCCCAATTACGCATGCTTAGCGCCGTCAGCGGCATGCTGCACATGCGAGAGGCTGCCAGATGCTAACGGCCGATATGGGGCTCAGTTGACCTGCGGCGATGCAGAACAGAATCCTATTGCGGCGTTGCCTGAAGGTCGGCTTCCAGCGTTTCACCATGTTCGGCTCGCGCCTGCGGAGAAGGTCCGGTTCCCGCCCGACCTGCGTGTGCTGACCGACCTGACTGGCCACCTGGCAAGGGGCCGCTTCGGGCTGCCTGCCGTCATTCACGCCTGGCGCGGCGAATGCCCGGTCCGAGCCCGATTTGACCGATGCTGCAAAATGAACGGACGTCCGCTATCGCCCGCCCGTCAGCGCGGCCCAGTAGTCGGGGATCAGGGAGCATGAGTTTGCGACCGATCAAGAGGTGCCGGCCAGGCGCGCGTTCCATGAACGATGGAATGATGGCGGCCTGACCGGCGATGGTGCGTTTCTTACCTCGAGCGCTGATCAGAAATCAGCTTGGACGGCGACGACAAAGCTGCGCCCAGGCTGGGCAACACGGCCGATCGGGCTCACGTCAACACCCCGGGTATAATAGTCCTCATCAAAGAGGTTGTTGATCGCTGCAGTAAGGCGGACATTCCGGTTGGAAACGCCGAGTTCCTTGGACGCCTGCAGGTTCCACACCCAGGCAGACGGCAAAGGGCCCGCCGAGCCATCGGCCGTTTCAGCCTGAGTGTTTGCGGCGTCACTGAAAGCAGCGCTGCGGTAATGGCCATTGAGGCCGAAGGCCCAGCTGTCCAACTCGTATTCGGCCATCACATTGAACTGATGGTCCGAGGCGTAGGGCACTTCGTTGCCCGCAAATTGCCCCGAAAGCTGCTCGGTATCGGTCAATGTGTAATTCGCCTTCAGCGACAGGCCCGGCACCGCATAGGGCTGCCAAGCTGCGGTCAGCTCTACGCCCTGGTGGCGGGTCTCGCCCAGGTTCTGAAACTGCAGGCTGGAGCGGTCAAACTCGATCTGGCCGGAGAAATCGATCCGGAACAGCGCTGCGCTGAGGCTGATGTCCGAGGTTGGCTCATAGCGCATCCCCAGCTCGTAGTTCCACGCCAGTTCGTTGCTGACCGGAGCGCCGCGGGTCACCTGCGCCACCTGCGGAACGCGCAGGGACTTGTTGGCATTGGCGAATAGGAAGACGCTGTCCGCCGCCTGGAAGCCAAGCGCCAGGCCGGGCAGGAGTTCGGTGGTGCGGTTGCCCGACGCGGTGTTGTTGATGCGGTCGCTGAAATCGGTCTCGACGGATTCGTAGCGCAGGCCGGGGGTGATCTCCAGCCGGTCATTCATCAGCGAAACCGTGTCACTGATGTAAGCCGCATAGGCGTCGGTTTTGAAGTACCAGTCCCGCGCGGCCGTGGTGGTGCCGGTGGCCAGATTGGTGCGGTCGACGGCAAAATCGACCTCTTCGCGCACGTAACGGGCGCCAACCACCAGCTTGTGCGAGGCATTTGTGGAGTGGAACAGATGCGTGTAGCGGGGCTCGGTGCCGTATACCGTGAATTCGCGCGGGCTGCTGGCCACGTCAGTTGCCGGAGTGTCCGGATCGAACGGCTGTCCGAAATCGAAGGCCCGGTCCGACTTGTGCGCGAAATTCACCCAATGGAATTCCCCGTTGCTGCCGATCTGGCGGTCATAGGTCAGAGATGCGCGCAGGGTTTTTGCATCGAAGGCATCATGCGGGCGCGTTGATTGGCTCGGATCCTGTTCGTAGGACTGAGGAGACAGCGCGCCGGGCAGTTCCGCGTCCACATCGTAATACTGCAGGCGGCCCTTCAGGCCGCTCTGGTCATCAATCCGCCATTCACCATCAAGCATGACGTTCAGGACATCGGTTCCGGAATGCTCCCGGCCGCCGTCGCCAGTCACGGCGTTGACCTGCGCCTGCAGACCGAAATCGGGGGACACGAAGCCGCCCCACCGGAAGTAGGTATCGCTCAGAAGGTTGCCGGTGCGCTCATCCACGATGAACTCCTGCTTGGCGGTACCGGAGAGCTCTTGCGGGATCGGCTTGCTGATCAGATCGATCACACCGCTCACATTGTTCGGGCCGAAACGGACAGCGCCGCCGCCGCGGACGATATCTGCCCGGGCGATCGTTTCCAGGCTGGCCGGAAACAGCGAGAGCCCGGTTCCGGTGTAAGGCGCCAGCGCCAGCGGGATTCCGTCCAGCAGCATCATGACCCGCTCGCTGCGCAGGGGGTTGAGGCCGCGGATCCCGATGTTGGGCAGCACGCCGGTGCCGGTCTCGTCTTCGACACGGACGCTGGGAACCTTGCGCAGCGCATCGTCCAGCGTCCGGTTCCCTTGCTCATGGAGGTCCTTTTCAGACAGGATATCACGTGCGCCCGGGTAACGCTTGACCTCTGCTTCCGTGGAATCGCCGAGCCAGCTGCCGTCGACAGTTATTGCTTCCAGTTCCAGGACTTCGGCAGCCGGCTGATTGGCCGGTTGCGCGTGCAGAGCCGCCGGCATCCCCAGGCTTGCGGCTGAAAGCATTAGAAGTCCCAAGGTGCTGACTGGTGAGCCAAGAGACCGCTCTGGCCGTATGTAAGTATTTCCTGCGTGAGTGGTTCGCATTTTCGTGTTCCTCGTTCCGATCGAAATTCGCATCCGGAAGAACTGCTTGCAGGAGTTGTTCTGCGCATTCTTTGCGCCAGCCGGTACCCGTGAGCATGGGGCAGCCGGCAGGTCTCTCTGTCTTTTGTTAGGCTGTATTCGCCGCGGTTCACATGGTCCTGATGCAACCGGGCTTGACGGACTGCCGCTTGGCTGGGTCCCGGCTCTCATAGGTGGCAGCCCCCGCGCCGTCAATCCTGACAAAAAAACTTTTTTACAGGCTGTCAATGGCCGTGCGGGCCCGCGGATATCCTGCATAACCGCATTTCTGACAAAAAGACTTTGACGGCGCATGGCCTTGCCTGTAACTGCAGCCATCAGCCAGCCTTCCGGCAAGCCAGATACGCAAACGAGCTATGGTCCCGGGTACATGCGCTGCTTCATTCTTGCCATCGTCCTTGGTCTCGCCGCTGCTGCCGCTCAGGCGCGCGAGGTGGTTCATGCGCTTGGCACGGCGCAGGTCCCCGATGCACCGCAGCGGATCGTGGTGCTGGAATTCTCCTTCCTCGATGCCTTGGCTGCGGCCGGTCTGGTGCCGGTGGGGGTTGCGGATGACAACAAACCCGAGCGCATCCAGCCGGTGCTTCGGGAACTGATCGGGGACAACTGGACCAGCGTCGGCACCCGCAAAACCCCGAGCCTGGAAGTGATTGCCGCCCTGCAGCCTGATCTGATCATTGCAGACACAGACCGGCACGGGGCAATCCGCAGCACGCTGGAGCAGATTGCTCCGGTGATCTTCTATGACAGCCTGACTGGCGGTTACCAGGACGTGCTGACTCAGGCCGCCCGTATCGGCGAAGCTGTGGGCCGGGGTGAGGAAACGGCCGCGTTTCAGGCCAGTCACGCCGCACGTATGAACGCGATACGTGAGCAAATCGCGGCTGCAGCCGATGGCCGCCCCGCGCAATTCGGGGTCGCCAGCAGCCGAGGACTCTGGCTGCACAGCCCGCAATCTTATGCCGGCACATTTCTGGCTGCTCTCGGTTTCGAGGCAGCCGGGCCTGTGACCGAGGGCGGCACTTACGGTGCTCTCTACCAGCCTGTGACGCTTGAGCAGCTATCGGAATCCGATCCTGCCGTCCTGATCCTGGGCAAACCTGCCAAGGGGGATACGATTGATCAGGCCTGGGCGTCCGAAGCACTTTGGCAGCAGCTTGAAGCGGTCCAGAAAGGGCATGTCTTTGAAGTCTCTTCCGATCTCTGGTCCCGGTCGCGGGGGATGCTGACCGCCGAACAGTCCGCCGCAGATCTTCTGGCCATTGCAAAGTCGCTCCAGTGAACGGGGCCCGCTGTGTGATCCAGGCCGGCGAAAGGCATACGGTCCGTTGGGACCGGGTATTCCGGGCGTTGGCAGGCTGTACTGCAATTGCCGTTGGCATCGGGCTTTCACTGGTCACAGGCGGGCGCAGTGACGTCGGGCTTGCCGATCTCGCAGGCCTGTTTCTGGGAGCCGAAGCGACACTGGCCGAACAGACCATGCGCGATATTCGAGTGCCGCGCACTCTGTCAGCGGTGCTGCTGGGCGCCAACCTCGGGGTGGCCGGGCTGCTCCTGCAAGCGGTGACACGCAACGGCTTGGCTTCGCCGGGCCTGCTGGGTATTAATCAGGGGGCTGCGTTGGGGATCGTGCTGGGGGTGGCGGCGCCTGGGTTTGCGGCAGTGCCATTGCCGCTGCTGGCCACGTTCTGCGCCCTTGCCGCGGCAGCTCTGACCTTTGCCATTTCGGGGGCATTTTCCGGGCGTATCGATGCCATGCGCCTGATCCTGGGCGGGATTGCCGTGGGCGCACTTGGGTTTGCCGCAGTGCGGCTCGGCTATACGCTGGAGGACGACGTGTCGCGCCAGATCGTTCGCTGGACAGTCGGCGATGTCGCCGGGGTGCGGATGGATGCGGTGGTGCGGCTGGTTCTGGTTGCGGTGGCGGGCGGCGGCGCAGCCTTCGCCCTGGCACACCGGCTCAACTTGATGGCACTGGGACAGGCCGCCAGCCACGGGCTGGGTGCGGATCCCCGCCGAACGCTGGCCGCCGGCACCGCAGTGGCCGCCGTCCTGACCGGGGTCAGCGTGTCCGTCGCCGGACCCATCGCCTTTGCCGGACTGGTGGTGCCGCATCTCGCCAAAAGCCTGGCGGGCCCGGATTACCGCCGGCTGGTGCCGCTGGCCGCGCTTCTGGGAGCCGGGCTGATGGCCTGGGCAGACGCGCTCTCGAAATTGTGGCCAGGCATGGCGGAGGTTCCCGTCGGCGTCGTAGTTGCCTTGATCGGTGCGCCTTGGCTTCTGGCGGCAGTTCTCAGCGGCGAAGGAGCAGGCAATGCTCGCTGAACCTGTATCCTATCACCGTTTCGGCAGCCGCCGGACTTTCTGTACCCTGGTCATTCTCGCGCTTGTTCTGACTGCTGCCGTGCTGTTCGGCCTGACCAGTGGCGCAGTTTCCATCCCTGCCAGAATCTTATGGAACACGCTGCTTGGTTTGGAGGGGCCCCGTCAGGATTTCATAATCCTCAACCTGCGCCTGCCCCGTACCCTTCTGGCCGCCCTTACTGGTGCCTCGCTCGCAGTCTCCGGCGCGGTGATCCAGTCGCTGCTGCGCAATCCGCTGGCCAGCCCGAAGATCGCTGGCATCAATTCCGGCGCCGCCTTTGCCGTTCTCATATGCACATTGATCCTGCCCGGTCACGCCAGCGGTTTGGCCCCCTATGCGGCAGCAGCGGGCGGGCTTGCAGCTGGCGGTCTGGTGTGGATCATGGCCAACCGCGGACAGGCGGAGGCCGCGCGGCTGACCCTGATCGGAGTCGCAACCGGGTTTGCACTGGATGCTGCAGTTGAATTCCTGCTGGTCACCCAGACCGGGCCAGAGTTTTCCGCGCCGATGATCTGGCTATCAGGCAGCCTGTGGGGCCGCGGCTGGACGCATCTCACCGGCGTCGCTCCGGTACTGTCCGTGCTGATCTTACTGGCCTTCCTGCTGAGCTTCCGGCTGGATCTGCAATATCTCGGCCCCGCCCGTGCGGCAGCGCTGGGGGCACGCAACCGGCTGGAGCGCGGAACGGCCTTTCTGGTGGCAGCCCTTCTGGCTGCCATTTCGGTCAGCGTGGTCGGGGTTATCGGCTTTGTCGGCCTGATGGCGCCGCATATCGCCATGCGGGTGGTCGGCGGGCGTCATTGGCCGCTGCTGCCCGCTGCGGCGCTGACCGGCGCAATCTTCTGTACGGGCGCGGATGCCGCTGGCCGCGCCATCGCACCGCCGGTTGAGATTTCCGCCGGAATCATCACCGCGCTGCTGGGCGCGCCGTTTTTCATTTGGCTTCTTGTAACAGAAAGTCGCGGCCAGGGAGGCGCCGGATGATCGAGCTTGAAAACCTCGTGGCAGGTTACAGGTCGTTCCGCCTCCACCCTGCAACCTTGCGCTTTGACGCTGGCAAGCTGACCGCGCTGATCGGCCCGAACGGCTGCGGCAAGTCCACCCTTTTCAAGGCGGTATCGGGGCAGCTGAAGGCGGAGCGCGGGAGGATCCGCGTTGGCGGTGAAGACATTGCGTGTCTGTCCCCCCGCGCACAGGCCAGACGGCTGGCCCTGCTGGCACAGGACAATGAGGTGCCGCCCGGGGTCACTGTGGGCGATCTGGTTGGCTATGGCCGCGCGCCGCATCAGAACCTGCTGGGCATCGGTGATGCCGCCGACCGGGCTCATGTCGCCCGTGCCATAACCCGGATGGGGCTGGAGGATCTGGCCGGGCGCAAGCTGGCGGCCCTGTCCGGCGGCCAGCGCCAGCGGGCGTTCATTGCCATGGTTCTGGCTCAGGACACGCCCGCGATGCTGTTTGACGAGCCGACCAGCTGGCTGGACATCCGTCACCAGGTGGAGGTGCTGCGGCTGATGCGCAGCCTGGCCCGCGAGGGGCGGAGCTGCATCACCGTGCTGCACGACATCCCGCAGGCGGCCCGCTATGCCGATGAAATCGTGGTCATGAACGCAGGCCGGGTGGTGGCGCAAGGCGCGCCCCAGCAGGTGCTGACCACGGAGCTGATCGAGCAGGTCTATGGCCTGCCCGTTGAAATCCATCCCGACCCGGTAACCGGCACTCCGGTCCCGGTGCCGTTGGAGCCGGTCTGCCAGGTTCAGTAGTTCAGCAGGCAGCAAAGATTGGCTTGCCAAGCGTCGCAAGTGGCGCCATGCGCATCATGCGCCAGCCAGGGCGGCGACCGCCCGGAGGCGGGAGTCAGCCTCGTGAAGGTACCAGGATCAGCGCGCTGCCAATCAAGCATATCGTCATTCCGGCGACATCCCAGCGGTCGGGGCGGTTGCCTTCAGCCAGCCACATCCAGAACATGGAACTGGCGATGTAGACCCCGCCATAGGCCGCGTATGCCCGGCCAGCAAACCCACTGTCGGCGCGCGTCAGAAGATACGCAAACAGCACGAGGCTTGCAACGCCGGGCACCAGCCAGAGCGGCGAACGGTCCAAGCGCAGCCACGCCCAAAAGGCGAAGCACCCGGCGATTTCCGCAAGGGCTGCCAAGGCAAAGATCAGAAACGTCCCGATCAAGATGCCAGTGCCTCCAGGACCGGACACTCCGGGACATCCTCGCCGGAACATTGGGCAGATGTTGCGGCCAGTACTTTTTCTATCCGGCGAAGATCTGCAATTTTCCGGCGTACATCGCTGAGATGACTTTCGGTCAGGGCTTTCACCTCACCGCAGGTCTGGGTGCCGCCGTCGACCAGGCCGAGCAGGCCCTTGATTTCATCAATGGCAAAGCCGAGCTCGCGGGCCCGCAGGATGAAGCGCAGGCGCTGGACATGGCTCTGCCCGTAGATGCGGTGGCCTGCGGCCGTGCGCGGCGGGTCTGGCATCATGCCGGTCTTCTCGTAATAGCGGATGGTTTCAAGGTTGCAGCCCGTGGCCCGGGCCAGCTCCCCGCGGGTGAGCGTTGTCGCGGTTTTGTGATCTGGCATCGGAAAAAACCTCCTTGCCCCTGTAGCTACTACAGGGCCTACACAAGGTGCCAGCACTATTCGTGAGGAGATAAGTATGAGGATTGCTGAACAGCAAACCGGGCAAGTAAACACAGGTGCGGACCGCAGCCGCACAGGCTGGCTTGCCGCGGGCGGGCTGCTTGGTGCGGTTTTTGCGTCCGCTTGCTGCGTTGGGCCGCTGGTATTGCTCACGCTTGGTATCTCGGGGGCCTGGATCGGGAACCTGACCGCACTTGAACCCTACAAGCCGGTTTTTGCCCTGATCGCGCTTGGCTTCATCGGGGCTGGCTTCTGGCAGGTGTATTTCCGCAAGCCAGCCGCCTGTGAACCGGGTTCCTACTGCACCAAACCCTCTTCGGCCCGTATCACCAAAACAGCGCTCTGGATCTCGCTGGCTGTTGTTGTGGCAGCTCTGACCATCACCTGGTGGGCGCCGCTCTTTTACTGAAAGGAACATCAAATGAAGAAACTGCTCGCTGCTGTTCTCGGCTTCGGTCTTCTCGGAACGGCCGCCATCGCAACCGCTGCACTGCCCGCTGCCGTCCAAAGCGTTGCTGCGGAGGAGACCGTGACATTCGCGGTCGAAAACATGACCTGCGCGCTCTGCCCGGTGACGGTGAAGCGCGCTATGGAAGGCGTGGACGGCGTGCGCTCCGTCGAGGTGGATTTTGACGCAAAGACGGCCACGGTCGTTTTTGACACCGCCGCAACGAGCGCTGAAACCATTTCCACGGCCTCAGAAAACGCCGGTTATCCGGCCATGGAGAAGGGCTGATCCCATGTGTGACAGCCTGATAGGAGGCCTCGGCGCGACGATCCTGGCGGCACCTCTGGTGATAATATGCTGTGGCGGCGGCGGTATCCTATTGTCTGCGCTTGCCGGCGCCGCAGGCGGGTGGCTGACCGGGTACGGCGTGATTTCCATTGGGCTGGCGGTTGCGGCGCTTGCATTGGTCTGGCGTTCGATGCGCCGCGGCCGGCTGACCGGCCAGTGTCCGGTTGGGAGCAACAATAGCGGAAGAACAGTCCATGACTGAAAAAACTGACCGCAAACTGGTGGCAGCAGGCATCGCCGGTACCCTTATCGCCGCATTGTGCTGTTTCACTCCACTCCTGGCGGTTCTCCTTGGAGCTATCGGGCTTTCTGCAGCGCTGGGCTGGATCGACTATGTGCCGATCCCCGCGCTGGCGTTCTTCATTGCCTTGACGGCCTATGCCGTCTGGCGGCGGCAGCGGCGGGCACGACGGATCTGACAGAGTATTCCGTGCTGAGGCTTGTTGCTGCACCCCTTCTGGGCGCGCCCTTCTGAGGCTGAACCTGGCTCCGATTAGAAATCGCCACCGCATAAACCAGACAAATGACAACGACGCCCGCGCGCGTATCGAAAGGAAAATCAATGAACAGCGACTGCTGCACGCCGAATGGGGAATATGATCTTGCTGTCATTGGAGCCGGATCGGCTGGTTTCTCGGCCGCGATCACGGCTGCGGAAGGCGGTAAGCGTGTGGCGCTGATCGGGCACGGAACCATTGGCGGCACCTGCGTGAACGTGGGCTGTGTGCCTTCGAAAACGATGATCCGTGCTGCCGAGGCAGTGAATGGCGCGATGGCCGCGCATCGCTTTCGCGGCCTGAAGGGCACCGCAGAAGTCACGGACTGGGCTGCGGTCATCCAGGTGGAACACCGCAGCAAACTGGACGCCCGGCGGCATCCGTTTCCGGAAGTCCTTCAAGGCAAGGTTCGCCCATCTGTTGATCAACGGCTGGTACTTGTTCCGGTCCTGGCACCGGACCTGCTGGCGCAGTTCGCGGAGGAATACCGCGAGGCCTTCAACGAAGCCGCAGCGGGCGCCTGCCAGGACCGGCAGAAAGCCGAACACTCCCTCAAGAAGGTGGAAAGCCGGATCGCCAACATCCTGACAGCCATCGAGGACGGCATGTACACCGCCTCAATGAAGGACAAGATGTCTGAGCTGGAGAGGGAGAAGGCCCGCCTGGAGGCGGTCATCGCTGACAACCCGGAGCCCCCTGCCCTGCGGCTGCACCCGAGCCTGTCGGTGCGGTACCGGGAGCTGATCGAGGATCTTGCTGGCGCCCTGAACGCACCAGAGGTGCGGCGGGAGGCGACGGCGTCGCTGCGGGCTTTGGTTTCGGAAGTGCGGATGGTTCCGGACGCTAAGGCGCCGGGCGGGCATCAGCTTGAACTTGTTGGGGAATTGGCGGGGCTGATGTCTTTGGGTTATCCTGAATCAACCAAGCCCCCGCTGGTGGCGAGGGCTTGGTCGGAAACGATGGTTGCGGGAGCAGGATTTGGACACTGTTTCATTCAAGCCCGATAACTTACGGCTGCGTTGCCAGCCGCCATCCATTGTAAGCGCTGCCTAGGTATCCTCTTATGTCCGCTGTGCGCAGGAAGCGGGCTTTGCAGAATCCTGCAAAGCACACTTGGTTGTCGGCCCAAGCCTGGTCGAGCGCCGCAGCGCATATCGCATTGCAGCCGTTCGTGGATCGCGCAGCATTTCCGAAGGTCTAACAACGGCACAGCGGGACGAAACCGACCTTGGATTTTTCGTCTTCGCTGACGCCGCATCCTTTCGCACGTGCGGCGGGCTTCTTGCTGCATCGCCGCTCAAATCCTCGAAGCGGTCATTGCTTCCTGGTTTCGAAGGGCTACCGGACTTCAAGCTCTGCGGCTTTGGCTGCAATCTGGATTTCCTTGTAGGAAGGCTGGTTTGCGGTTGCACTGTCCAGCCGGTTGCAAATGACAGTCCGAATACCCGCGTCTTTCAGTATTGCGAGGTCTTCGGGAAAAACTTGCGGACTGACAAAACCATCGGAAATCTCTTTAAGTTCCATGTTCTTCTCCACAGATCCAGCATTCGTTGACGGGCATAGCTGTTTTGGGAAGTATTGCTTTCACAAAGCCCTGTATCGGGAAAAACGGGCAAGGTACTAAGTCTCGCCCGTCTTAGTGAATGCTCAGGTGTTTCAAGCGCAGCAGTCGGCCTGCTATACTGCCTCTTCGGGCTTTTCGGACGACCCGCAGCAGCCAGATGATGCGGCGGCGGTTTCATTTCCGGGGTCAGACGGCGCGCAACAGCCTGACGCTTTGTCTTGGCCGGGGCTGCAGCTGCTGGCGGATTCCGGACTGGTATCCTGGCTTCCGCAGCAGCTGGACTCTTCCTGTTGCGGGGCGCCATAGCTGTTGGCGGGGTCAGAGTCGGCTTCCAGCTTTCCGCCGCAGTTGAATTCGGCACCGTCTTCTCCAATGCAGCAGGCAGGTGCGACTTGTTCAGGCGGCATCTCAGTGACCACTCCAGCCAAGGAATCGGTGATTGAGTGGACTTGTGCGTAGCCTGTCCGCATCAGGAAGGTTGGGGCCCGCCCGTAGGATTTCATACCGGCAATAAAGAAATTTTTGTCCGTGTGGGACAGCTCCTTCACGCCATGAGCAGGCACTGAGCCGCAGGAGTGCAGGTTCGGGTCGATCATCGGAGCGAGGAGGCGCGGGGATTCAACGACGTCGTCAAGATCCAGCCGCAATTCGCGCAGGATGCCCATATCAGCCCGGAATCCGGTGTTCACGATGATCCGGTCCACAGTAATCTCGCGGTGCCGGCCGGCGACCAGAAGGGAAACATTCAATCTGCCATCTGTTTTCGTGATGCGTTCAACGCGCATCGGTGCCAGCAGATCAAGCGAACCGGAGTCGATCGCTTCCTTCGCCGCAGCACCCAAGGCTGCCCGCTCCGGCAGCTCCTTGTTCAGGCCGGCACTCGACAGGAGTTTTTCCATCGTATTGTGCCGAAGCCCCCAGAAAATCTGAGTGCGGGGATCGCTGCTGCGCAGCTGCAGCAGATCTAGGACAACGTTAGTTGCGGAATGCCCGCCGCCCAGAACAAGCGTAGACTTGCCCTCATACAGGCCCCGATCCGCGCCCAGCGTATCCGGAATTGCTTGAAGGATGTGAGTCTTGGCTTCTTCTTCCCCGGGAACCGGGAGCCCATCGGCTCCGATAGGGTTCGGATTTGACCAAGTGCCGGAGGCGTCAATGACAGCACCTGCTTCAATGACCTGGCGCGTTCCGCCTGCCGTCACATAGTGAACGGTGAACGGAGCATCGTCCCGGCCCCTGGAGATTGATTTGCTCAGGCCGCGTTTCGATACGGCGATAACTTCCGCGCCGAAAGTGATGTGGTCTTTTAGCGGGGTGTTGTGTGTTGCCGGGATCAGGTATTGCTCGACAAACTCTTTGCCTGTCGGGACGCCGTCGCCGTCCGGCGCTGTCCATCCGGCACCGTCCAGCAGGGATGTGACTGCGGGATCAATCATGAGCCGCCAAGGGGTGAATACGCGAACATGGCCCCACTCCAGGATGGCGCGGCCCGCTGACTTACCCTTCTCCAGAACAACCGGCGTCAGGCCTTTCTCCAAAAGCTGAGCAGCTGTTGCGATCCCAATGGGTCCTGCGCCGATGACGACCACTATGTTGTCAATTTGTGCGTGCTTCATTTTCTTTCCTCGATGCATCGATCTTCAACGTTTAAGGTCAAAAAAACCTCTATTCAGCGACCAAGCAGGAGCATTCCTGCAGGCAGAGTGCCATTTTTGCCCATTCCTTCATTGAGACTTGGAACGCTTGCCGCCCTTTGTCGGTGATGGAATAGATTTTGCGTCGCCGGCCTGACGTGATTACCGACTGGTGAGTCACAATTCCGCCGTCGGAAAATTGCTTCATGACAGGATAAACCGTGCCTTCACTGGGGGCGCAGCCCCCATTACTGTGGCGCTTTATCTCCTTTGCAATATCGTACCCGTGCAGTTCCTGTTGCTGCAGCACATAAAGGATAAAGAACTTGGACAAGCTCATCTTGATCATCGTGTCCCAGCAGTCTGGGCTCAGCAGGTCAGGTCGGGCGGTATTGGTGCTCATGAGGCCGACATACGCATTGATGGTCGATGTATCAAGTGGAAAGCTGAAGAAGCGGAAGTGACCGGCTTCTGACCGCTCAGGCAACCTGATCAGCAGCTCGCTTTTAACCCAATTTGCCCGAGGTTACCCTGCTACAGCGGTATGGAAAGTTGTTGTGTCATTGATGTCCTAGCCTGGTTTCTGCAGCTTTTTTCGAGCAATGCGAGAACAGTCTAGCCAGAGGTCGTGAAAGACTTGACCATTGCCCGAGCATCCATTTGCGACCGGATGAACGTTCCGAATTTCTCCAAATTCTCTGCACGAGGATCACTGTTGCGCCAGAGAAGCCTGACCTCGCGCCCGAAGTTTCCGTCTTCTATCGAGTGAAGAGACACCAGTCCGCCGAAGCGGTCTGGGCCGTTAACAGACAGGACAGGGAAAAGCGCGCAACCTTCTCCTAGGGCAACCATCTGGCGCAGCATTTCTAGGCTGCTGGCAACACGATGCCCTGGCCTGTCAATCCTGTCGCATAACGCCATGGTCTGATCCCGCAAGCAGTGCTCTTCAGACAATAGAACCAACTTGGATGACAGAACTTCGGACCACCGGACAGGATGATCAGGCTTTCTCGGCAACTCCTTGGGGCAGGCTAGAATGAAGGGCTCGTGGAACAGGGAAAGTGAGGCAAGCATCTGCTGTTTCGGCTCGCTTAAGGGAAAATGGCGTCAGCTGGTCGGGTTGGCGCCATATCTGCTTTGTAAACTGGGATCCCGCGAGCCAGCCGCAAGAAACCAGATACATAGTCAATATCTGTATCTGCCTGCCGCAAGCCAACATTGATGCTTTTGGGAAGGCCAGTTTCTCCAATCTTCACCGCGCGGACGGGGAGGCCTGCCCCTGTTTCGCTGATCAGCCAGTCCGGCAGAACGGCCAGGCCCCGCCCCGCGGCAACAAGCTGGAGCATCAGATCTATGCTTTCTACTTCTATACGCCGCTGAGGGCGGCAACCGGCCGGTATTAAGAAACGTGTGTAGATGTCCAGCCTGTCGGTGCTGACTGGCACAGTAATCAGCGTCTGGTCAGTCAAGCAGGCCGGCTCTGCGGAAAGCTGCGCCGCCAGAGAGTGATCATCCCTTACAGCCAGCATGATCTCATAATCAAAAACCGGCGCAAACAGCAGTCCGGGCTTGGTTACCGGGTCCGGTGTGATCAGCAGGTCGATCTCGTGACCTTCAAGCGCAGCAACGCCATCAAAACGAAACTCTGTGCGAACCTCCAACTCAACGTTCGGCCACTCCGCCAGATAGGACGCTGTGACCTGCATCAGCCACTTTTCGCAGGGGTGGCACTCCATACCAAGCCGCAGGATCCCGCGCAGCCCGCGTGCCATGCCGGCCAGGACGCCTTCGGCATGCTCCAGCTCAGGTACAATGCGGTCAGCCAGTTCAAGGAGATACGATCCTGCCTGGGTGAACTCGAGGCTGCGGCCTTTCTTACGCCAGACCTTCACCTGGTGAAACTTTTCCAGCTTGGAAACCGCATGGCTGACCGCCGACTGGCTGAGGTTCATGCGGTCTGCGGCAGCGGTGACACTGCCCGCGCGATGGACTTCGCGTAGAATGGCCAAATGGTATCGATCCAGCATTATGAATGTCCTGCATTGAACAATGAATTTATGACATTTTTGATCATGAGAGTGGAGTGCTATCTGTGTTCTCAATGCCGATAGGAAAAGGCCCCTGCCATGCGCATTAACGCAGAGTTGGACCAGCCAGTAACTGTACACGCATCCATCCTCGATTGGATTCCAAGCCCGGCTGCAGGAGTGGACCGCAAAATGCTGTACCGCGAAGGGGCGGAAGTCGCGCGGGCCACCTCAATCGTTCGTTATGCGCCGGGAAGCGCCTTTCCTGGACATGTTCACAGTGGTGGAGAAGAAATCCTGGTGCTCGACGGTACCTTTCAGGATGAGCACGGGGACTACCCGGCAGGAACATACTTCCGCAATCCTCCGGGTACATCCCACAGCCCTGCTGCAGCAGACGGCTGCATTATTTTCGTCCGGCTGTGGCAATTCCGGGAGGGTGACGAGGCACAGATTGTGCGCACGCCCGGGAAAGGCAATCCGGCAGGGCTGCGCCAAGGCGTGGCCTCGGCACTTACATTGTTCGACGACGGTGCCGAACGCGTCTTGCTTGAGGAATGGGTTCCGGGCGCAGAGGTTTTGCTTGCCAATCCGCGCGGCCTGGAGCTCCTGGTGCTGAAGGGTACCTTTGCCGCTGGAGGAGAACTCCTGGCTGAGCAAAGCTGGCAGCGGTTTCCGGCCGGGAAAGATCTTACGGCGGAAGCTGGCGCTAATGGCGCGTCTGTCTGGATAAAGGATGCGCCGCTCCAGCATGCGGATGTCTTGCAGATGCCTGCCTGATGCAGCCTGCCAAACAGAAACAGGACAACACTGATGAATACCAAAGTTGCTATCCTTGGCGGCGGTCTTGCCGGCCTGAATGCTGCCCGTCTTCTTCATCAGGCAGGCATCGATTTTCAACTGTTTGAAGCGCGAGACCGGCTGGGCGGACGGATTCTGACGGTGGATGAAACAGGAAGCCCCGATGCGGACGGTTTCGATCTTGGGCCATCCTGGTACTGGCCACGGATGCAGCCTGCCATTGGCGGGTTGATACGAGAACTGGGATTGCCTGGCTTTGCCCAGTGTACGGAGGGTGATGTAATCTTCGAGCGTATGTCCCGTGAGCCGGCTCAGCGTTATCCGGGGCTGCGCCAGGAACCGGCATCCATGCGCCTTGAAGGAGGAACAGGATCATTGGTTCGTGCCCTTGAAGGCCTGTTGCCGACGGAGCGGGTTCATTGTGAGGCCCGTGTCGAAAGCCTTCGCTTGCAGGACAAAGGGGTGGAGCTGGCAGTCCGCCTCAAAGATGGTGCTGTGAAGAAGGTTGAAGCAGATCATGTTATTGCCGCCTTGCCTCCGCGCATTCTTGCTTCGGCCGTGCAATTTGCGCCTGAACTCGAGAAGGCGGACCGGCGGCTTTGGGAAGGCACGCCCACATGGATGGCGCCCCATGCCAAGTTCCTTGCGGTATTTGAGCACCCTTTCTGGCAGGAAGCCGGGTTGAGCGGCACGGCGCAAAGCATGGTCGGGCCAATGGCCGAGATTCATGATGCCACAAGTGCTTCGGGTAAAGCAGCACTGTTCGGCTTCGTCGGTATAGGAGCCCGGCAGAGGGCTCAGATAGACGAAAACCAGTTGACAGCGGCTTGCCTGGCACAGCTTGTGCGCATCTTTGGAGAGCAGGCCGCTAACCCGCGGGCGACACTGATCAAAGACTGGGCAATCGACCCGTTGACAGCTCATCCGGCAGATCTGGATGACGCAGGGCATCCGGCACGGGCCTCCGCCTGGGTTCACGGCCCTTGGCAGGCGTTCTTGACACTGGGCGGAAGCGAAAGCAGCCCGAACGAAGCGGGATATCTGGCCGGTGCAGTGGAGGCTTCGGTTCTCGCAGCAGAGATCCTGCTGGCCGGCAACACGCAAGCGGCAGCAGGATAACAGGTGCGTTGTCTTTCCAGCTGGCTCTGGCAGTCAAAGCACTACCGCCGTTCCTGCCTGCCAGGCCAGAGGGCCTTACACTGAGAGTGTGTGAGGAATGGTGAATTCTTCTGGTGGATTGCCGAACGTCGTCAGGAATTCAGCTCAGCAGAGAAGATTGCCGAAACTTTCTAGAGAAAACAGGTCTTTGGGTTCGCGAACACCACGCAAATTATGGCTGCCCAGATTGGCCAGTTTTATACTTTCGACGTTGAGGCTGCGTGCGAATGCTTCGGAGATGACAATATCCCGGTTCAATTCACGGCACATGCCTTCAATACGGGAAAGTTCATTCACAGCAGGGCCTGTAACTGTAAAGTCGAGGCGGCTTGAAGAGCCCACATTCCCATAATGGACTTCACCCAGATGAAGGCCGAGGTAGAGGCCAGTTGCAGGCAGCCCGTTGCTTCGCCTGGCTGCGGTCAGTTTGGTGACTTGTGTCAACGCCGTTTGAATTTCCCCCAAAAGTGCCGAAGTAAAATTCCCCACTTGCTCGGTCCCGGTGATCAGCCGGCGTCAGTGATCAGCGGCTCCATTCCTTGTCTTTGGCGGCCGCCCGCGGCGC